>SEGN01000027.1 GCA_004211245.1 Variovorax sp. | reverse complement strand
ACTGTGATACGTCTAGATACAATCGTTGCATTCTATGTACAGGGACTTTAAGCTGCGATGAACACGAAAACCTGGATGTGCCTGATTTGCGGGTGGATCTACGACGAAGCGGTGGGAGTGCCCGAAGACGGCATCGCGCCCAACACGGCCTGGGCCGATGTCCCCATGAACTGGACCTGTCCCGAATGTGGAGCGCGCAAGGAAGACTTTGAGATGGTTGAAATCTGAAGCATGGCATAGCGCCTCGCTTCATCATGCGCCGAAGTTCGCGGCGCGGTATTGGTCGAAGTCCCATACGAGGAGCGTGTGCGCATGAGCACCAATGGATCCGGTTACAAAGTGCTGGTCATCGATGACAGCAACACCATTCGGCGCAGTGCCGAAATCTTCCTCAAGCAGGGCGGACACGAGGTGCTGCTCGCAGAAGACGGCTTCGACGCGCTCTCCAAGGTCAACGACCACAAGCCGCACCTGATTTTCTGCGACATCCTGATGCCGCGCCTCGACGGCTATCAGACCTGCGCCATCATCAAGCGCAACGCCCAGTTCTCCAATGTCCCGGTCGTCATGCTGTCCTCCAAGGACGGCGTGTTCGACAAGGCGCGCGGCCGCATGGTCGGCTCGCAGGACTACCTGACCAAGCCCTTCACCAAAGACCAGTTGCTGCAAGCCGTGCAGCAGTTCGGCATTGTTCAAACGGAAGTCCCCTGATGGCGATTCACAAAGTACTCGTGGTCGACGACTCCAAGACGGAGTTGATGTTCCTGACCGACCTGCTGCAGAAGAACGGTTTCTCCGTCAAGACCGCCGAAAACGCGGATGACGCGATGCGCCGGCTCGAAGAAGAGCAGCCGGACCTGATCCTCATGGATGTCGTGATGCCGGGCCAGAACGGCTTCCAGCTCACACGTGCGATCGCTCGCAATCCGCAGTACGCCGCTGTGCCGATCATCCTGTGCACGAGCAAGAATCAGGAAACCGATCGCGTCTGGGGCATGCGCCAGGGCGCGCGGGACTACATCGTCAAGCCCGTCAATGCCGCCGAGCTGATGGCGAAGATCAGCGCTCTTGCCTGACCATGGCCAACCGCGACGCGTTGCGTGCATTTCAGTCCCGCCTGGCAGGTCGCCTGCAGGCGGTGCGCACGGCCGGCAGCGTCTCGGCCTCGTGGCTGGCCGTCGAGGCGGGCAGCGCCAGGTATCTGTTCCCGCTGGGGCACGCCGGCGAGATCTTCCCGTGGACGCCGCCGCAGCCCGTGCCTTATACGGCCCCGTGGTTCCTCGGCGTCTCCAACCTGCGCGGCGGGCTGTTCGGCGTGGTCCAGTTGTCGGGCTTTGCCACCGGCCAGCGCACGCCCGTTGCCGCCACCGAAACCGCACGCGCCCAGTCGCGGCTCGTTGCGCTCAACGAATTGCTCGAAGTCAACTGCGCGCTGCTGGTCGACCGCCTGGTCGGTCTGCGCGGTGTGGAGGCGTTCACGACTGCGAAAGCGCCCGAGGCTGATGCGCCCGCCTGGCTCGGCCATGCCTACACCGATGCGGACGGCGCCCAGTGGCAGGAGATCAACCTGCAGGCGCTGTCGCAGCAACCGCAATTTTTGAGTATCAGCGCCGGCGGTTTGCCGGTTGCCGACAACCACTGAAGGACCGACCGTGAGCTCGATCGCCGAAAAGTTCAAGAAGCTGCTGCCCGCCCGCGACGACGGCGCGACGGTCCGTGTGGATGGTGCCGCCAGCACCATGACCTTCGACGATCACGCCGAAACGGTGCAACCGCCCGAGGAGAAGACCGTGCTATTGCGCAAAGACCATGACGAAGAACCGGCGCCTGTCGCCGAGCCGATGATGGCCGCCAACGACGCGCCGGCGGATGTGCCGTTGATGCCCGAACTGACCGAGGCCGCACCGGCGCCGGAAGCGATGCCCGCGGTGGCTGCGGCCGGCGCTGCGGCAGAACCGCCGCGCTCAGGTTCGGTGCGCCAGCAGCGCATCCTGGCGGCGGTGCTCGGGGTGGTCGTGCTGCTGTTGCTGCTCGTGGCGGGTTCCGCCATCCTGCGTGCCGAACGCCTGGCGCAGCAGGTCGCGGCGACCGGCCAGTCGCTGATGCAATCGCAACGTCTTGCCAAGTCGGTCTCGCAGGCCCTGGTGGGCAGCGTGCCGGCCTTCGCCGAGGTGAAAGACAGCGCCGACGATCTGTCGCGGCGCGTACAGGGTCTGGCCAGCGGCGACGAGTCGCTCAAGCTCGAGCGCATCGGCGGCCAGTACGACGAGGAAATGGCCCGCATCACGCCGCTGGTGGCGCGTGCCGACGCCAGCGCCAAGGCCGTGCTGGCCCAGCAGCAGATCCTGACCCAGGTCGGCACGGCGCTGCGTGGCATCAACCGCCAGTCGTCCGAGCTGCTCGAGATGACCGAGACCGTCGCTTCGCTCAAGATGCAGCAGAGCGCGACCATTCCCGAGATCTCTGCCGCCGGCCAGCTCGTGATGCTGACCCAGCGCATCGGCAAGTCCGCCAACGAATTCCTCACGGTCGAAGGCGTGAGTCAGGACGCGGTGTTCCTGCTCGGCAAGGACCTGAACACGTTCCAGGAAGTCACGCGTGGTCTGCTCGACGGCAATGCGCAGCAACGGCTGCCCGGCACGCGCGACCCGCAAACGCGGCAACAGCTCGAAGCCATTCTCAAGACCTACGAGCAGACCCGCACGCAAGCCGGCGCCATTCTGGGCAACCTGCAGGGCCTGGTGACGGCGCGCGAAGCTCAGACCGCCATCCTGAACGACAGCGAGCCGCTGCGCACCGCGCTCGGCGATCTGCAGGACAAGCTGTCGGCCCGGACCGGCCTCGGTGCCGGTACCGTCGTGATGCTGCTGGTGCTGTCGTTGAGCGCCCTGGCGCTCGCCGGCGCCATCGGCTATGTGCAGGTGCGCGAGGGGCGGGAACGTGCCGCCGCGGCCGAGCAGGATCGCCTGGCAGCCGACACGCAGCGCGAAGAGGCCAGCCGCGTCAACAGTGCCAACCAGGCGGCGATCTTGCGGCTGATGAACGAGCTGCAGACCGTGGCCGAAGGCGACCTGACGCAGGAAGCCACCGTGACTGAGGACATCACCGGCGCCATTGCCGACTCGGTGAACTACACGGTGGAAGAGCTGCGCCTGCTGGTGGGCAACGTCCAGAACACGGCGACCCGGGTGGCCGCCACCACGTCGCAGGTGGAAAGCACCTCGACCGAACTGCTGGCCGCGTCGACCGAGCAGCTGCGCGAGATCCGCGAAACCGGCCAGTCGGTGCTGACCATGGCGGAGCGGATCAACGGCGTGTCGTCGCAGGCGCAGGAATCGGCCACTGTGGCGCGCCAGTCGCTGGAAGCCGCATCCTCGGGTCTGCAGGCCGTGCAGAACGCCATCGGCGGCATGAACTCGATCCGTGACCAGATCCAGGAAACCTCCAAGCGCATCAAGCGCCTGGGCGAGTCTTCGCAGGAGATCGGCGAAATCACCGAGCTGATCTCGGACATCACCGAACAGACCAACGTGCTGGCCCTGAATGCCGCCATCCAGGCCGCGTCCGCCGGTGAAGCCGGCCGAGGCTTCTCGGTGGTGGCGGAAGAAGTTCAGCGACTGGCCGAACGTTCCGCCGATGCCACGCGCCAGATCTCGGCGCTGGTGAAGGCGATTCAGACCGACACGCAGGACGCCGTCGGCGCCATGGAGCGCTCCACACAGGGCGTGGTCGAAGGAGCCAAGCTGTCCGACAACGCGGGTACCGCACTGTCCGAGATCGACCGCGTGTCGCGCCGGCTGGCCGAACTGATCGAACAGATCTCGCAATCGGCGTCGCGCGAAGCCAATTCGGCCAACGTGGTGGCCGCCAACATCCAGCACATCTTCGCCGTGACCGAACAGACCGGCGACGGCACCCGCGCCACCGCGCAACAGGTGCGCGAGCTGTCGCACATGGCCGAAGAGCTGCGCCAGTCGGTGTCGCGTTTCAAGATTGCCTGACCCCCTGCCCTGAGCCCAGATCGTGCCGATTCACGCCCACGCCCCTGTTGCCCGCCCCGCGCCGGCCGCCGAAGACCTGGGGCCTCTGGCCTGGGTGCTCGAGGAAATCCAGAAGTCGGTCGATGCGACGTCCAAGTCGCTGCGCCGGTTCTCACGCGAGTCGGCCGCTTCGGCCGATGTCGACACCGGGCCGCTGCGGATCGCCCGGCAGCAGCTGCACCAGGCTGTCGGCGCCCTGCAGATGGTCGGGCAGAGCGCGCCCGCGCTCGTGCTCGGCGCCATGGAATTCGCGGTGCAGGGCTTTGCCCAGGAGCCGATGCGCTGCAGCGAGGCTGCGGTCCAGAAGATGGACCGGGCCGGCTTCGCGGTCTCCGATTTCCTCAACGCCCTGCTGGCCGGAAAAGCCGTCTCGTCGGTCGCGCTCTTCCCCCAGTACCGCGACGTGCTCGAGCTGGTCGGCAACGAACGGGTGCACCCGGCCGACCTGTGGAGCAAGCCCTGGCGCTGGGTCGACCTGACGCTCGCCAGCACCAAGCCGGCGCTGGTGTACGACCCGGCAGTGCGTTCGCGGCTCGACCGCGAGGTGCTCAAGGTGGTCAAGACCGGCGACGACGAGGCGGCCCGCAGGCTGCATGAAATCTGCGTCGGGCTCTCGCGCGGCGCCCCGGTGCCGCGGGTTGCCGCTTTCTGGGCGGTCGCCGCTGCGTTTTTCGAGGCACTCGCCCTGGCGCTCGTGCCGGCCGATGTCTATGTCAAGCGCGCCGCTTCCCGCATGCTGCTGCAGTACGCGACGCTCGCGCGCGGCGACAACACCGTGTCGGATCGGCTCGCCCAGGACCTGCTGTTCTTCTGCGCCCAGGCCGTGCCCGGCTCGCGCGACGAAGCCAGGACGCTGCGTGCCGTGCGCGTGGCATGGGGCATCTCGGACGAACGTGCGGTCGACTACACCAGCGAGCAGTTCGGGCGCTTCGATCCGATCGTGCTCACACAGGCGCGCAAGCGCATCGAGTCCGCCAAGGAAATGTGGTCTGCGCTGTCGGGTGGCGATCTCACACGCCTGCGCCAGGTCGCCGACACCTTTGCGCAACTCAGCGAATCGCTGCAGAAGCTGCATCCGCCGAGCCTGCCGATGGCGCAGGCGCTCACCAATGCGGTCGACGCTTCGCTCAAGTCCGGTCAACCGCCCGCCACCGAGCTCGCGATGGAAGTCGCCACCTCGGTGCTGTACCTCGAAGCCGCCTTCGAAGACCTCGACCCGCAGGACCGTCAGCTCACCGCTCGCACGGTTCAACTGGCCGGGCGCATCGAGCGGGCCCGCGAGGGCGGTCACTCGGAGCCGCTCGAACCTTGGATGGAAGAGCTGTACCGCCGCGTCAGCGACCGGCAGACCATGGGCACCGTGGTGGGCGAGTTGCGCAGCCATCTCGGCGAGCTCGAAAAGTCGCTCGACCAGTTCTTCCGTCGGCCGACCGACAAGGCGCTCTTGAGCGCGGTGCCGACGCAGCTGATGCAGATGCGCGGCGTGTTTTCGGTGCTCGGTCTCGACCAGGCAGCGCAGACCGTGCAGCGCATGCGCGACAACGTCGACCACTTGCTGGGCGGCGCCGAGCCGGCCGAGCAGTCGCGCGATTTCGATTCGCTCGGCAACAACCTCGGCGCGCTCGGTTTCCTGATCGACATGCTGGGCTACCAGCCGGCGCTGGCCAAGCGCCTGTTCGTGTTCGACGAAGCCGCCGGTGAACTGAAGCCATTGATGGGACGCCAGGCGGCCGAAGCCGAGGCGCCGGCAGTTGCTGCCACGTCCGCCGTGGCCTCCGCTTCCGCTGCCGCGCCGGCCGGCGCCGACACGGTGCTGAGCGTCGAGGAGGTGGATGCGCAGATCGCGGCCCGGCTCGCGGCACTCGCCGCCCCGAATCGCAAGAAGGTGTCGCCGATCGAGGAGTTCAGCCGCGCTGCCGACAGCTGGACCTCCAAGATCACCGGTCCCGCGCCGCTCGAAGCGCTGCCGCACACCGAGGTGACCGAGCTCGAAGAAGACGACCTCCAGAACATCTTTCTCGACGAAGCGCGCGAAGTGCTGCATGGTGGCCTGGCTGCCGTGGCGGCGCTCAAGCGCAGCGGCAGCGACACCGGCGAACTCACGGTGCTGCGGCGCGCGTTCCATACGCTCAAGGGCAGTTCGCGCATGGTCGGGCTGACCGACTTCGGCGACGCGGCCTGGTCGTTCGAGCAGGTGCTCAACACCTGGCTGGCCGATCAGCGCCCGGCCACGCCCGAGTTGCTCGGCGCCACCGACGGTGCGCTGCGCGATTTCGCCAACTGGGTGGAAGCCATTGCGGCCGGCGAGCCGCATGCGTGGCAAGCCGATCCGTTCCGCCGCACCGCCGAAGCGTTGCGCAACGGCGAGCCGATCGCGAGCGCCGTGCCGGTGGCCAATGCCGATGCGCTGGCCATCGCGGCGCGGCAAATTGCCGACGAGCCGCCGGCGGCCGAGGCCGCACCCGCCGCACCGTTGTCGATGCCGGCGATGCCCGAACTGCCCGATCTGGATTTCCCGGCCACCGCCTTCGAAGCGCCTGCTGCGTTCGGTGATCCGGGGGCTGCCGAACGACGCACCGAGGAGCGATCGTCGGAGCGCGAGGACGCGCACGACACGCTGCACGACGCCTTTGCGTCGACGGACTTCCTCGATTTCGAGGAGCTGCCGACAGCGCGCGAGGCGCAGGAAAGACATGCCGCCATTGCCGGTGCGCACGAGATCGACTTTCTGGCCACGAAGCACGTATCGGTCGACCCGGCGTTCGAGCCGACCAGCCTCGCCTTGCCGCAGGAGTTCGCGGCTTCGCCGGCGCCGGTTGCCGAGCCGGCCTTGCCCGAAATCGAAGCAGTCGCCGAGCCCGCGGCCGCGCCAGAGCCTGAGCCTCATCCCGAACCCGTGGCGGCGGCCGAACCTGCATCCGAGCCCGCGCCCGCACCGAGCGCCGACGACCCGATCAAGGCGATCGGCCCGCTGCGCATCGGGATCGCGCTCTACAACGTCTACCTCAACGAGGCCGACGAGTGGTCGCGCCAACTGGCCAGCGAAGTGGGCGAATGGTCGCTCGAGTCGCATCTGCCGATTGCCGACTCCACGGTCGGCCTCGCGCACTCGCTCGCCGGCAGTTCCGCCACGGTCGGCTTTCAGAGCCTGTCGGGCATGGCGCGGCTGCTCGAAGCGGCGCTCCAGCACCTTCACATGCAGGGCAGCGGGACGGCGGCGCAAGCCGAAGTGCTGGTCGCGGCGACCGACGAGCTGCGCCGGCTGCTGCACCAGTTCGCGGCCGGATTCCTGAAGGAGCCTGCGCCCGAAACGCTGCAGGCGCTGCGCGACGTGGCCGCGGCGCCGATGCCGCCGGCGGTGGAAGAGGCGGAGGAGCCTGACACGGTCGAAGCGGTCGAAGCGGTCGAAGTGGTTGAGGCTGCGGAGCCGGTCGAACCGGTCGAAGCGGCTGTCCAGCCCGAGACGCAGATCGACGCGCAGATCGAGGTCGAAGCGCCGCATGTGGTTTCCATGCCCGCCGCGGCCGAGCATGCCGTCTACGACGAAACGGAAGACGCGATCGACCTGGCCGACGCGGTCGACGCCGACCTGTTCCCGATCTTCGAGGAAGAAGCAGCCGAACTGCTGCCGCAGCTTGGCACCGCATTGCGCGAATGGCAGCAGTCGCCCGAAAGCGCCGCACCGCGTGCCGCCACGCTGCGCACCTTGCACACGCTCAAGGGCAGTGCCCGCCTCGCCGGTGCAATGCGCCTCGGCGAGCGCGCGCACCGCATGGAGTCGGAGATCGAACTGCTCGGCTCCGAAGGCGTGGCGCGCTTGTCCGTCGACCGCCTGCTGGCCCGTTTCGACGTGCTGCAGGCCACCTTCGACGGCCTGCGTGCGGCCGACGATGCCACCCAGGCCGAAATAGCCCAGCGGGCACTCGAGGCGACATCGGCTGCCCGACGCAAGGCGGCCGAAACGCCGGCACCCGTGGCGGCGGAACGGGTCGAGGCCGAACCCGCCAACCAGCCGGCGCGTGCGCCGGAACCTGTCGCCGCGCCGGCGCCGGACAGCGCCGGAAAGACGGCCCTTCCGACGCCCGGGATCCTCACCCCGCTGCGCCAGACGTCGAGCCAGGCGGTGCGCATTCGCACCCATCTGCTGGACCGGCTGGTGGCCCAGGCCGGCGAGGTCATCATCACGCGCTCGCGCCTCGAAGCCGAGATCGGCCAGTTGCGCAGCTCGCTCTCCGACCTGACGGGCAACCTGGACCGGTTGCGCCAGCAATTGCGCGACATCGAAGTGCAGGCCGAAAGCCAGATGCAGTCGCGCCTGGCCCAGGCCAAGGATTCGCAGCAAGGTTTCGACCCGCTCGAGTTCGACCGCTTCACCCGCGTGCAGGAACTGACCCGCATGATGGCCGAGTCGGTCAACGACGTGGCCACCGTTCAGCGCACCCTGCAGCGCACGGTGCAATCCACGGAAGACGATCTCAGCGCCCAGGCGCGCCAGACCCGCGAACTCCAGCGCGGCCTGCTGCGCACCCGCATGGTCGAGTTCGAAGACCTGTCGGAGCGGCTCTATCGCGTGGTGCGCCAGGCCTCCAAGGACACCGGCAAGCAGGTGCGGCTCGACATCACCGGCGGGCGCATCGAAATGGACCGCGGCGTGCTGGACCGCATGACGCCGGCGTTCGAGCACCTGCTGCGCAACTGCGTGGCGCACGGGATCGAACCGCCTGCGCTGCGCGAGAAGGCCGGCAAGGAGCCGAGCGGCCTCATCAACATCGAGCTGCACCATGAAGGCAACGACGTGTCGGTCAGCTTCCGCGACGACGGCGCCGGCCTCGACTACCCGCGCATCACCGAGCGCGCGCGCGCGCTCGGGCTGATCGGCGCAGCGCAGCAGCCGACGCCGCAAGAGGCGGCCGAGTTCATCTTCCAGCCGGGCTTCTCGACGGCGGCCCAGGTGTCCGAGCTGGCCGGTCGCGGCATCGGCATGGATGTGGTGCGCTCCGAGGTGACCGGCCTGGGCGGCCGCATCGAGACCGTTTCGACCGCCGGGCAGGGCACGAGCTTCAAGCTGGTGCTGCCGCTCACCACGGCGGTGACGCACGTCGTGATGCTGCGCGCGGGCCACGTGTCGATCGGCGTCCCGTCGAACCTGGTCGAACTGGTGCAGCGCGCGACCACGCCGGACGTCGAGGCGGCATACCAGGCGCAGAGCTTCCCGTTCGGCGGCGAGCAGGTCCCGTTCTTCTGGGCCGGCGCGTTGCTCCAGTCCAGCGCACGCAGCGAGCGCATGGCGGGCAAGAACAATGTCGTGGTGGTGGTGCGAAGCGCCTCGCAGCGCGTGGCACTGCACGTGGACGAAGTGCTGGGCAACCAGGAAGTGGTGGTCAAGAACCTCGGCCCGCAGCTCTCGCGGCTGCCCGGCATGGCCGGCATCTCCGTGCTGGCCTCGGGCGCGGTGGCGCTCATCTACAACCCGGTGGCGCTGGCGGCGGTGCACGGCGACCAGGCGCGCAGCCTGCAGGGCACGGCGACACCCGGCACGGCCGCACCGGCCAGCAGCACGGGGATCGACTTGCCGGCCGCCGTCGAATCGCAGACACCGCCCGAGGTGCCGCTGGTGCTGGTGGTGGACGACTCGATCACCGTGCGCCGCGTGACGCAGCGGCTGCTGCAGCGCGAAGGCTATCGCGTGTCGCTTGCGGCCGATGGCCTGCAGGCGCTCGAGCGGCTTCAGCAGGAGCGTCCGGCGGTGGTGCTGTCCGACATCGAGATGCCGCGCATGGACGGC
This sequence comes from Variovorax sp., assembly GCA_004211245.1. Classification (GTDB taxonomy): domain Bacteria; phylum Pseudomonadota; class Gammaproteobacteria; order Burkholderiales; family Burkholderiaceae_C; genus Variovorax. The sequence continues at coordinate 8,394 of SEGN01000027.1, read as the reverse complement.
TTCGACCTGGCGCGCAACATCCGCGCAGACGAGTCGCTCGCCGACCTGCCGATCATCATGATCACCTCGCGCATCGCCGAAAAGCACCGCGAGCATGCCAAGCAACTCGGCGTGAACCACTACCTCGGCAAGCCCTACTCGGAAGAAGAGCTGTTGCGTCTGGTGCGCAGCTTCACCGAAGAGCCGGTGCTGGCTGCGGCGGCCTGAGCGTCAGGGCTTTCCCGCGGCCTTCGCAGCGCCGCTTTTCACCACGCCGTAGCGCTGCAGCGTCCGCTCGCGCGCCTCGGCATGGTCGACCACCGGCAGGGGGTAGTCCTCGCCGAGTTTGAGCCCGGCCGCTTCCAGCTCGACGGGCGATGCGGTCCAGGGCGCATGGATCGACGTGTTCGACAGTTTGGCCAATTGCGGCAGGTAACGCCGGATGAACTTGCCCTCGGGGTCGAAGCGCTGGCTCTGGGTCACCGGGTTGAAGATGCGGAAATAGGGCTGTGCATCGCAGCCGCTCGAACTCGCCCATTGCCAGCCGCCGTTGTTCGACGCGAGCTCGAAGTCGTTGAGGTGTACGGCAAAGTAGGCCTCGCCGCGGCGCCAGTCCAGGCCGAGGTCCTTGCAGAGAAAGCTCGCCACCACCATGCGCAGCCGGTTGTGCATGTAGCCGCTCTGGTTGATCTGCAGCATGGCCGCGTCGATCAGCGGGTAGCCGGTTTGTGCCGTGCACCAGGCATCGAACAGGCCATCGGCATGCTTGCCGTGGTGCCAGATGATCTTGTCGTACTCGGGCCGGAAGCTCTTGCCCTCGGCCACCTGCGGATTGTGCGCAAGCACCTGGAAATAGAAGTCGCGCCAGATCAGCTCGCCGAGCCAGGTGGCTGCACCGTTGTCACCCTGCAGCGAGAGCTGCTGCGCCACGCCGGCGAGCTGCCGGACCGACACCGTGCCGAAGCGCAGGTGCACGCTCAGATAGCTCGGGCCGCGCACCGCGGGGTAGTCGCGCGCGGCCTGATAGCGATCGATGCGCTGAAAAAAATCTTCGAACAGCGCTGCGCCGCCCTGGGCGCCGGTGGGGATGTCGAGCGAGGCCAGGTTGGTCGGCTCGAAGCCGATCTCTTGCAGTGTGGGCACCGTGGCGCGCAGGGCGTCGGGCGGCGGCACCAGCGCATCGGCGTAGCCGCGCGACGGATAGGGCTTCAGGTAGAAGGCGTCGACCTTCGCCAGCCACGCGCGCTTGTAGGGCGTGAACACGGTGTAGGGCTGGCCGGTCTTGGTCAGCACCTCGTCGCGTTCGAAGATGGTGTGATCCTTGTGCACGTGGAACGCGATGCCGGCGTTGGCCAGCGCGCCCAGCACCTGTGCATCGCGCTCCAGGGCGGCCGGCTCGTCGTCGCGGTTCGCGAACACGGCCTGCACGTCGAGCGAATGGGCCAGCTGCGCGATCTCTTCCTGCGCCACCGCATGCCGGACGATGAGGCCGCCACCGAGCCGGCGCAGTTCGGTGTCGAGTTCGACCAGCGATTCGCGGATGAACTCCACGCGCCGGTCCGACCGCGGCAACGCGTCGAGGATCGCCCGGTCGAACACGAACACGCACACCACCTGCCGGCAACTGCGCAGCGCGTGGTAGAGCGCCGCGTTGTCGTCCACCCGCAGGTCGCGGCGGAACCACATGAGGCCCTTGGGGTAGGTCTTGTCGACGGCCAGTAAAATCGGAGGCATGAGCTCCGATTCTGCCCCGATGAACTTGACGCATCACTTCCTGATCGCGATGCCGGGGTTGCAGGACGAGACCTTCCATCGCAGCGTCATCTATCTGTGCGAGCACAGCGAGCGCGGCGCGCTCGGCCTGGTGATCAACAAGCCCAGCGACATCAACCTCAGGGTGCTGTTCGAAAAAGTCGAACTGCACCTGGCCAGTCCCGAATTTGGCGAGGCCCCGGTGTACCAGGGCGGACCGGTGCAGACCGAGCGCGGTTTCGTGCTGCACGAGCCGGTGGTCGCCAACGCGCCGGACAGTGCCGAATCGGTCTATGCCTCGACCATGGTCATTCCGGGCGGCCTCGAGATGACCACGTCGAAGGACGTGCTCGAGGCGCTGGCCACCGGCGCCGGCCCGCGCAAGGTGCTGGTGTCGCTCGGCTATTCGGCCTGGGAGCAAGGGCAGCTCGAATCGGAACTGGCCGAAAACAGCTGGCTCACCGTGGGCGCCGACCCGGCCGTGATCTTCGACACGCCGGTGGAGCAACGCTACGACAAGGCGCTGATGCTGCTCGGGCTCGAGGCGTGGAAGCTGTCACCCGATGCGGGGCATGCATGACGGCTAGCGGGATGCCGGCGCCGGCTTCCTTCGCTGTTGCCGCCGCCGTTCCCGCCCATCTCCAGAGTTTCCTGGCTTTCGACTACGGCCAGAAGCGCACCGGTGTCGCCAGCGGCAACCGGCTGCTGCGGACCGCGACGCCGCAAGCCACCATCAAGGCCGAGGGCGATGCGCGTTTCGCCCAGGTCGAGGCGCGCATCCGCGAATGGCAGCCCGATGCGCTGGTGGTGGGCGTGCCTTACCACCCCGACGGCGCACGCCATGAGAACACCGACCGCGCACAGAAGTTCGGCCGCCAGCTGCATGGCCGTTTCAAGCTGCCGGTGTACGAAGTCGACGAGCGTTTCAGCACCACCGAGGCCATCGCCTCCGGCGCGCGCGATGCCGATGCGGCGTCGGCCTGCATCATCCTGGAACAATTCCTGAGGAGTCTTCCGTGAGTTCCACCATCCCTGACGCGGAAACGCTCTACGGCACGCTGCTGGTCGGCGTGAAGGCGCTGATGCGCGCCGACACGCGACTGGTCGGCATCACCTCGGGCGGCGCCTGGCTGGTCGAGCGACTGCAGAAAGACCTGGGCCTGGCCGGCGCACCCGGCATCATCTCGTCGGCCATGCACCGCGACGACTTCGCGCGCCGCGGGCTCTCGGCCAGCGCGCAGACCGCGTTGCCGTTCGATGTGAACGGTGCCGACGTGCTGCTGCTCGACGACGTGCTCTACACGGGCCGGACCATTCGCGCGGTGCTCAACGAACTGTTCGACTTCGGCCGTCCGGCCTGCGTGCGGCTGGCGGTGCTGGTCGACCGCGGCGGCCGTGAGCTGCCGGTGGCGGCGGACTTCGCGGCGACCCAGCTGACCCTGCCCGACGCGCAAGTGCTCGCGCTGGCGCGCAGCGACAGCGGCGCGTTCAGCCTGAAAGTGGAGGAGAACGCGTAAATGCTCTACAAGCGAAACCCCCAACTCAACAAGCACGGCGAACTGCTGCACCTGCTGTCGATCGAGGGCCTGCCCAGGGACATCGTCACCCATATCCTCGACACGGCCGCCAACTTCACCAGCGTGAGCGACCGCGAGGTCAAGAAGGTGCCGCTCTTGCGCGGCAAGAGCGTTTTCAACCTGTTCTTCGAGAACTCGACGCGCACGCGCACCACCTTCGAGATCGCGGCCAAGCGGCTCAGCGCCGACGTCATCAACCTCGACATCGCGCGCTCGTCGGCGACCAAGGGCGAGTCGCTGCTCGACACCATCGCCAACCTCAGTGCCATGGCGGCCGACCTGTTCGTCGTGCGGCACAGCGAATCGGGTGCGCCCTACCTGATCGCGCAGCACGTGGCGCCGCACGTGCACGTGGTCAACGCCGGCGACGGGCGCCACGCGCATCCGACGCAGGGGTTGCTCGACATGTACACCATCCGCCATTACAAGAAGGACTTCGCCAACCTCACGGTGGCGATCGTCGGCGACGTGCTGCACTCGCGCGTGGCGCGCTCCGACATCCACGGCCTCACCACGCTCGGCTGCGCCGAGGTGCGCGTGGTCGGCCCCAAGACGCTGGTGCCGGCCGACATGGCCCAGATGGGCGTGCGCGTGTGCCACACGCTCGAAGAGGGCATCAAGGGCTGCGACGTGATCATCATGCTGCGCCTGCAGAACGAGCGCATGAGCGGCGCGCTGCTGCCCTCGAGCCAGGAGTTCTTCAAGACCTACGGGCTCACGCCCGAGAAGCTGCAGCTGGCCAAGTCCGACTGCATCGTGATGCACCCCGGGCCGATCAACCGCGGCGTCGAGATCGACTCGGCGGTGGTCGACGGCAGGCAGAGCGTGATCCTGCCCCAGGTCACGTTCGGCATCGCGGTGCGCATGGCCGTGATGAGCATCGTCGCAGGGAACGAAGCATGAACATCCTCATCAGCAACGGCCGCGTGGTCGACCCCGCGTCGGGCACCGACAAGACGGGCGACATCGCCATCGCCGACGGCCGGATCGTGTCCATCTGCGCCTCCCCGCAGGACTTCCGGGCCGAACGTACCCTCGACGCCACTGGCTGCATCGTCGCGCCGGGCCTGGTGGACCTTGCCGCGCGGTTGCGCGAGCCCGGCTACGAACACGAGGGCATGCTCGACAGCGAGATGGCCGCAGCCGTGGCCGGCGGCGTGACCAGCCTGGTCTGCCCGCCCGACACCGACCCGGTGCTGGACGAGCCGGGCCTCATCGAGATGCTGCGCTTCCGTGCCGAGAAACTGAAGGGCGCACGCCTGTTCCCCCTCGGCGCGCTCACGCGCGGGCTGGCCGGCGAGGTGCTCACCGAGATGGCCGCGCTGACCGAGGCGGGCTGCATCGGCTTCAGCCAGGCCGACGTCGCGCTGGCCGACACGCAGGTGCTTCAGCGGGCGCTGCTCTACGCCAGCACCTTCGGCCACACCGTGTGGCTGCGGCCGCAGGACCGCGACCTCGGCAAGGGCGTCGCGGCCAGCGGCCCGCTCGCGACGCGACTCGGCCTGAGCGGCGTGCCGGTGGCGGCCGAGACGATCGCGCTGTTCACCATCATCGAGCTCATGAAGAGCACCGGCGCGCGCGTGCACGTCTGTCGCCTGTCGAGCGCGGCCGGCGTGCAGCTGGTGCGCGAAGCCAAGGCGGCAGGCCTGCCGATCACGGCCGACGTCAGCATCAATTCCCTGCACCTGATCGACACCGACATCGGCTTCTTCGACAGCCGCGCGCGGCTGCATCCGCCACTGCGCCAGCAGCGCGACCGCGACGCGCTCTCGGCCGCGCTGGCCGACGGCACGATCGACGCGCTGGTGTCCGACCACACGCCGGTCGAGGCCGATGCCAAGACGCTGCCTTTTGCCGAAAGCGAGGCCGGTGCCACCGGGCTCGAGCTGCTGCTGCCGCTGGCGCTGCAATGGGGCGAACGCAGCGGCGCCGGCTTGCGCCGTGCGCTCGAGGTCGTCACCAGCGCGCCGGGCCGCCTCGTCGGCAAGGTCGGCATCGGGCAGCTCGCTGCGGGCGGCAAGGCCGACATTTGCGTGCTCGATCCCGATCAGGAATGGCAGGTCCAACCCGATGCGTTGCGCAGCCAGGGCAAGAGCACGCCGTTCGCGGGCTACGCCCTGCACGGCCGCGCACGCTTCACGCTGGTCGGCGGCCACGTGGTGCACGCCGCCTGAGCGAGTCGCGGCCGATGCGCACGCTCACCGCCTGCTGGAAGCTGCTGCGTGCGATCGGGCATGCGTTGTCGGGCTGGTGGATCATCCGCAGCACTTTCGACCGGCTCACGCCGCAGCAACGCGGCGAGCGCGTGCAGCAATGGGCGCGCGAAATGCTCGAGGTCCTCGGCATCCGGCTCGTGGTGCAGGGCACGCCGGCGCCTCACGGGCCGATGCTGCTGGTGTGCAACCACATCTCATGGCTCGATATCCTGGCGCTGCACGGTGCGCAGCATGTGCGGTTCGTCTCGAAGGCCGAGGTCCGGCACTGGCCGCTGATCGGTGCGCTCGCCACCGGCGCCGGCACGCTCTACATCGAGCGCGATCGCCGGCGCGATGCGCTGCGGGTGGTGCACCACATGACCGAGGCGCTGCGCGACGGCGACCGGGTCGCGATCTTCCCGGAGGGCACCACCAGCGACGGCGCCGGCGTGCTGCCCTTCCATGCCAACCTGCTGCAGGCCGCCATCTCGTCGGCGGCCCCGGTGCAGCCCGCGGCACTGCGCTTCGCCGACGCGGCCACCGGCCACAACAGCATGGCGGCGCGCTACATCGACGACGACAACCTGGTGAGTTCGCTCTGGCGGACCCTCTGCGCACCGCCGCTGCTGGCCATCGTGCGCTTCGGCGAGCCGCAGTCCGCGCAGGGCCGCGACCGGCGCGGCTGGGCCCATGCGCTGCGCGCCGACGTGCTCGCGCTGCGCGAGCAGACCTTGGGCTGAGCGTCCCCCAAAAAAAACAGCGCCCCGGAGGGCGCTGTGGAACGACGCACGGATGCGCCGGAGGAGGAATAACTTGCCTTCGCGCCGGGTCAGAGGATCCCGAAGATCTTCAGACCGATGATCACGACCACCGGAACGCCGCACAGCCAAAGAATGATGCTTTTCATGAAGGGTCTCCGGTGTTGATGTGAAACCAGCTTAGGGCGGCACCGCGAAGCCGCTGCCAGCGAATGCAATCCACCGGCGTCGGCGGGTGCCTACATCACATCACCGTGGCGTGCGGGTGCAACGGATGCGCCAGGGTGTCGGCGATCAGGCGCAGCGCGTGGTCGCATTCGTCGCGCGACATCGGCCCGCCGAGGCAGATGCGAACCGCTTCCGGCGGCATGCCGTCGGTGGAAAAGGCGGCGCTGGCGACCACCCCGACGTTCTGGCTGCGCAGGTACGACGCGAACTCCACCGTGCTCCACGCCGACGACAGCGGCAGCCACAGGTGAAAGCCCTCGGGTTGCGCCTCGATGCCGTGCGCGCCCAGGTGCCGGGCCGCCATCGCCTGTCGCACCGCCGACTCGTTGCGCACCGCCTGCAGCATCGCCTCGGCCGTGCCGTCTTCGACCCACAGCGTGGACAACGCGTTGGTGATCGGCGAGGCCATCACCGTGGTCGCGCGCAGTGCCCCGGCCAGGCGCTGCGACTGGCGCGCGCTCGGCGAGCGCACATAGGCGTTGCGAAGGCCCGCACCCAGCGTCTTCGAGAAGCCGGTGACGTAGTAGGTGAGATCGGGTGCCAGCGTGGCGATGGCCGGCGGCATCTGGCGCGGCAGCAGGCCGTAGGCGTCGTCCTCGATGATCGGGATGGCATAGCGCAGGGCGATGTCGGCCAACGCTTCCCGGCGAGCGCGCGAGATGGTGGCGGTGGTCGGGTTGTTCAGCGTCGGATTGACGTAGAGCGCCTTCGGCTTGAGCGTTTTGCAGGCGTGCTCGAACGATTCGCCCATCGGCCCTTCCTCGTCGAGCGGCAGGGCGTGCAGCTGGATGCCGAGCTGCGTGGCGATCGCTTTCACCCCTGGGTAGGTCAGCGCCTCGACGCAGATCAGTTCGCCCGGCCGTGCCAGTTGCGAGAACAGCGCGGCCAGCACACTGTGGATGCCGGGGCACACCAGCATCTGGTCGAGCCGGCAGTCGGGAATGCGCGGACGGATCCATTGCATGCCGGCCTCGCGGTCGCGCGTGGTGCCGCCGAAGTCCTGGTAGCGCAGCAGATCCCACAGGTCGGAGTCGGTCATCACGCGGCTCGCGCTCTCGTGCATGCGCTCGAGCAATGCGCCATCCTGCGGCTCGGGCGGCAGATTCATCGTCATCTCGGCGCCGCTGCCGCCGCGCAGCGGCAGGCTCGGGCTGCTGCCCCGGATGAAGGTGCCGGTGCCGGCGCGCGAGTCGATCAGCCCGCGCTTGCGCGCCTCGGCATAGCCGCGCGCCACCGTCGTGTAGTTGAGGTCGAGCGCCGTTGCCAGATCGCGCAGCGTGGGCAGCTTGTCGCGCGCGGTGAGGCGGCCACTCTTGATGTCTTCGGCAATCAGGTCGGCCAGCAGCAGGTAGGCCGGCTTGTCGCTGGCCTCGATGCGCTTGCGCCAGGGCTGGGTGAGGTTGTGGGGCATGGAGTTGATCGCATGACTTGATTGCATGTCGATGTCATTCGACGACGCAGGAAGCGTGCCGGCGCCAGAGTGAGGTGGCGCATGGATCGCGTGCATTCAGCCCCATTGATCGGGTGCATTGATTGCATCTGAAACGCCTCATTAGCGTGCCTGCGAAGGCTTCGCATGGCATGGCAGCCGCACTCCCGGGGGCTTCGAAAAAAGTTGGCGCGGTCGCAGGTGGCGCGCCTGCTCGTTGATTGCAGCTTGATCGCATCGCTGCCGTTTTCCGGTGGCACGGAGCATGCGGAAAGAGAGGGCGCGCAACACCCACTTCCCCTCTATTCATCCACGGAGTACCGCATGCCCAAAGTCACCAAAGCCCCCAACGTCGCTGGCGAACACCTCGTCGACTACGAAGAAAAAGTCTTCGAGGACGTCAAGGCCGAGCCCGGCGAAAAGGCTCTCGTCACCTTCCACACGGTGGCCTTCGAAGGATCGATCGGCTTCGTCAA
>SEGN01000263.1 GCA_004211245.1 Variovorax sp. | reverse complement strand
CTCGAGGCGCTGGCGCGCGGTGACATCGACGCGGGATTGATGCTGCATTCGCCCGGCTTTGCGCCGGTCGGCCTGGACAGCCTGCCGGTGAGCACCGAGCCGATGGTCCTGGCATTGCCGGCGCGGCATCCGCTGGCCACGCAGCGTGATCCGCGGCTGGCGCTGGTGCTCGCGCAGCCGCTGGTGATCTTCCCGCGACGCATCGTGCCCTCGCTGTACGACGCAGTGACCGACCTCTACCGGGCCGAGGGCAAGCTGCCGCAGGTGGCGCAGGAGGCCATTCAGATGCAGACCATCGTGAACCTGGTCTGGGGCGACATCGGTATTGCGTGGGTGCCCGAAAGCGTCATGCAGTACCGGCGCGACGGCGTGATCTACCGCCGTCCAGCCGAACTGGCGGGCGTGCGCAGCCGGGTGCCTTCCTGCGAGACCAGCCTGGTCTGGTCGTCCGGCGAAACGTCACCCGCGTTGGCGCGCTTCATCGATTTCGTGCGGGGCCGGCGGGGCACAATGCCGCCATGCTGATGTACCCGCAGATCAACCCCGTCGCCCTGCAACTCGGGCCGATTGCCATCCACTGGTATGGCCTGACTTACCTGGCCGCCTTCGCGCTGTTCTTCTATCTCGGGACGCGTCGCCTCAAGCATGAGCCTTTCCGTTCGCTTGCAGGTACGGGCACGTGGCAGCGCAAGGACATCGAGGACATCCTCTTTCTCGGGGTGATGGGTGTCATTGTCGGGGGGCGGCTCGGCTACTGCCTGTTCTACAAGCCGGCGTATTACCTCGCGCACCCGCTCGAAGTGTTCTTCGTGTGGCAGGGCGGCATGAGCTTTCATGGCGGCTTTCTGGGGGTGATGGCTGCCATGCTGTGGTTTGCGCGTTCGCGCTCGCGGCCGTTCTGGCAGGTGATGGATTTCGTCGCGCCATGCGTGCCGACCGGACTCGCGGCCGGACGGGTGGGCAACTTCATCAACGGGGAGCTGTGGGGCCGTTTCAGCAGCCCAGACCTGCCATGGGGCATGGTGTTTCCGCAGAGCGGCTCGATGCTCCCGCGGCATCCTTCGCAGATCTACCAGTTCCTGCTCGAGGGGCTGCTTCTTTTCGTGATCGTCTGGCTCTACGCCCGCAAGGAACGCAAGACAGGGCAGGTTGCGGCCGTGTTTTGCATGGGCTACGGCGTGATGCGTTTCGTCGCCGAATTCTTTCGCGAGCCGGACGATTTCCTCGGGCTGCGGGCGCTCGAACTGAGCCAGGGGCAGTGGCTGAGCCTGCCGATGATCCTGTTCGGCATCGGCCTCTGGCTCTGGGCTGCGCGCCAGCCCGCGCGTCGGCACCATACAGGGTAATTCCCGGGAAAAAGCGTCGCCAGGACGCTTGTATCTCCGCGCCCATCGCATCAAAATTACGCGTAATTACAGGAAATTACGAGCCATCGACCATGCGCCTGGTGCCCAACTCCCTGCACGACGAAGTCGCGGCGAGGCTGCGCGAACAGATCTTCGCCGGCATGCTCGCACCGGGCACCTTCGTCGACGAGGTGGCGCTGTGCGCGACGCTCGAGATTTCGCGCACGCCGCTGCGCGAAGCGCTCAAGGTGCTGACGGCCGAAGGTCTGCTGCGCCATGAGCCGCGGCGAGGCTGCTTCGTCAACGAGGTGACCGAGCGCGATCTCGATGAAATCTTCCCGGTCATCGCCTTGCTTGAAGGACGTTGTGCCTTCGAGGCCGCCCGCAACGTGAGCGATGCCGAATTGAAGGAACTGGACGCCATGCATGACAAGCTGATCCGGCACGCGAAGGCGCAGCGCCTCAACGACTACTACGCCACCAACCTGCTGATCCACGAGGCCATCATCCGTCTGGCGGACAACCGCTGGCTGGCGCAGACGATCGCCGACCTGCGCAAGATCCTCAAGCTGGCGCGGCTGCAGCAGTTGCGCGCGCCTGGGCGTCTTGCACAAAGCCTGTCGGAGCACCTGGCCGTGTTCGCCGCGCTCAAGGCGCGCGACAGTGAAGGCGCCGAAGCCGCCATGCGCACCCACCTGCTGCGGCAGCGCGAAGCCCTGCGAGAGGTGGGGCGCCGGCAGAAGTTGAGGGTGACGGCATGAACGCGGCGACCTGGCTCGAGCGCAGCGTGTCGAGGCTGCGAAAGGCGCCTGCGCAAGCCGCCGCTGAAAAGTCCGAGCCTGAAACGGCGGCCCCGCGCTCGACCCGCGAACGCCTGGAGGCGTCGCTGCGCCAGAAGAACGAAGCCCTGTCGCCTCGCGCTTTGCGCCGCGTGCTGGCCGAACTCAAGGCCGTGATCGATCCGGGCATCAGCGAAGTCGAAGGGGGGCGGCGCGCCAAGGCGCTGCAGGACTGGTATGCCGCGGCCGACCCCGAGGAGCGCCGGGACGTCTGGCTGCTGATGAGCGAGATGTTCGTGGCCGACCCGGACAAGGCCAAGGCCGCGCAGGCCCAGTTCGCCGCCGCGCTCGGAACGCCCGACGAGGCGGTGGCCGAAGTCAACTACCGTCGTGCCACCGTTTCGCCGCGGCGGCGCGTGCTGCAGCGCTTCAGCGTCTACCCGGAAGGCATTCCGTTCCTGGTCGGCATGCGCGCCGAAATGCAGCCGTACCTGAAGGCCGACAAGCGGCTGCGCGCGCTCGACGTCGAGATGGAGTACATGTTCTCCACCTGGTTCGACGTGGGCTTTCTGGACCTGCGCCGCATCAGTTGGGATTCGCCGGCGTCGCTGGTCGAAAAGCTTATCAAGTACGAGGCGGTGCACGACATCTCGAGCTGGGCGGACGTGAAGAACCGGCTCGATTCGGACCGCCGCTGCTACGGTTTCTTCCATCCCCGGCTGCCCGGCGAGCCGCTGATCTTCGTCGAGGTGGCGCTGGTCGATGCCATGGCGGACAGCATCCCGCCGTTGCTCGACGAATCCGCGGCAGCAGCCGATCTGGAGCGTGCGACGACCGCCATCTTCTATTCGATCAGCAACACGCAGGACGGGCTGCGCGGGGTGAGCTTTGGCGACTCGCTGATCAAGCGCGTGGTCGAAACACTCAAGGACGAGTTTCCGAAGCTCAAGACCTTTGCCACCTTGTCGCCGATCCCGGGCTTCCGTGCGTGGCTCGGGAAGAACATGGCGGCGCATGCAGAGCGCCTGGACGAAAAGCAGCGCGCCGAGCTCGCGCGTACGACCGGCAGCGCCGCACTGTCCCCCGCCGAGTTGCTGGCTGCCGTCGACAAGCCCCTGGCGCTGGCCTCTGCATCGCCTTTGCGTCACTTGCTGCTTTCGGCGGCAGCGCAGTACCTGGGCCGCGAAATGACGGGCGGCAAGCCCACGGACCCGGTGGCGCGCTTTCACCTGGGCAATGGGGCGCGGGTGGAACGGCTCAACTGGGCCGGCGACCCGTCGCCCAAGGGCCTGAAGCAGTCCTACGGCCTGATGGTCAACTACCTTTACGATCTGCGGCGGCTCGACAAACACCGCGCGCTGCTGGCGCAGGGCAGGGTGCCGATCTCCGCCGACATCGAAGACCTGCTTCCGAAGAAGAAAATCTGACCCTTCCCTCAACAACAACGGAGACAAGACGACCATGAACACATTCATTCACCGGCGCGATGCAATGCGCCTGGCCGCGGCTGGCGCGGCGGTGCTTTGCGGCGGCATGGTGCGTGCGCAAGGCGCCTGGCCCGCCAAACCGGTCACGCTCGTCGTGCCGTTTCCGGCCGGCGGCGGAACCGACGCATTCGCGCGGCCGCTTTCCGCACAGTTCAGCAAAGTCACCGGCCAGACGCTGGTGATCGACAACCGCGGCGGGGCCGGCGGCACGCTGGGCGCGAGCATCGCGGCGAAGGCGGCGGGCGATGGCTACACGCTGTTCATGGGTGCGGTGCACCATGCGATCGCGCCATCGATCTATCCGAAGCTCGACTACGACATCGAGAAGGACTTCGTGCCGATCATGCTGCTGGCCAATGCGCCGCAGGTCGTGGTGGTGAACCCGAAGCGCGTCACGCAGACGACGCTGCAGGAGTTCGTCGCCTATGCAAAGAAGAACCCGGCCAAGATGAACTACGGGTCCGCCGGGGCCGGCACCTCGCATCATCTGGCGGGCGAACTGTTCAAGCAGCAGACCGGCACCTTCATCACCCACATCCCGTACCGCGGCGCCGGGCCGATGCTGCAGGACCTGATCTCGGGCAACGTCGACGTGTGTTTCGACGGCCTGGGTTCCTCGTCCGCACACATCAAGGGTGGCCGCATCAAGGCGCTGATGGTGTCGGGCAGCAAGCGCAACCCGGCGTTTCCGGATGTGCCGTGCGCCGCCGAGGTCGGTTTGCCCGACTACAC
>SEGN01000262.1 GCA_004211245.1 Variovorax sp. | reverse complement strand
AAGTTCGTCTACCTGATCCCGACCTTCGGCAACCCGAGCGGCGCGATGCTGAGCCTGGAGCGCCGCAAGAAGGTGCTGGAACTCGCCGTGAAGTACCAGACGCTGGTGGTGGAGGACGACCCGTACGGTGACCTGTACTTCGGCGAGGCACCGCCGCCGTCGATCCTCTCGCTCAGCAAGGACGTGCCGGGCGCGCGCGAACTCATTGCCCACTGCGGTTCGCTCAGCAAGGTCCTGAGTCCGGGCCTGCGCGTCGGCTGGATGATCGCGCCGGCCGAGCTGCTGGCCAAGGCGACGATGTGCAAGCAGTTCAGCGATGCGCACACCAGCACCTTCGCGCAAGCCACTGCCGCACAATATCTGAAGAGCGGCCGCATGCCCGGCACGCTGGCCCACGTGCGCAAGGTCTATGGTGAACGGGCGCAGGCGATGGGGGCGGCGCTCAAGCGCGAACTGGGCGATGCGATCGCGTTCGAACAACCCGGCGGCGGCCTGTTCTTCTGGGCGCGTCTCACGGGCGCCAATGGCAAGCCAACGGATGCCAGCGCGTTCGCGAAGAAAGCCATCGAACAACTCGTGGCCTTCGTCCCCGGCGCGCCGTTCTTTGCCGAGAACCCCGACGTGTCGACGCTGCGGTTGAGCTTCGCGACCGCCAACGTCGAGAAGATCGAGGAAGGCATCGCCCGCCTGGGCAAGGCGCTCTAAGGAGAGCGGTGCAGCCTTGGCGCCGACAGCAGCGCCAGGTTGTCCTCGATCGCCGCATCCACGTTGCGATGCTTTCCGGTCATGCGCGAGAGCGTCATGATCGTTTGAAGCGCCTTCAGGTCCTTCACGCTCGGCGCGACCTTGATCTGCGCGATGGCGGCGGTGGCATTGCCACCGTTGACCAGTGCCATCACCTTGCTTGCCCAGTCGTTCGCGCGCGCCATGTGTTCACCTGCTTTTCCGTTGAGGCGTCGACTGTACACACGGCGTTAGGATCGACCATGCGCAAAACCTTTCAACTCCGCCCCGAAGGCAAGAACCCCGACCGTGTGCTCGAAGCGGTCAAGCACGAGGTTCGCAAGTACGTCAAACGCGAGCGCCGGCGCGAGCTGCCCGAGGGCGTGGACTATTGGGACTTCGACTGCCGGTTCGGCACCGCCGAAGAAGTTGCGGCGGTGGTGCATCTGAACGAGCTCACCGGCCTGATGGATGCAGTGGCGAAGGCTGCGGGCCCGCAGTTCTACGTCGAGATCCTCGCCAAGCACGGGCACCGCAAGGCGCGGCCCGCGGACCCCGAAGCGGTGCAGGCAGACATGCCACAGAGCGTGTAGCGTCAGAGGCGCGCGCTCGCCAGTGCCAACCCGTGGCGCTGCTCGACCGGCGCGAGGGCCACGGCGATCGAGGGGTGCAGCTGCACCCCCTTGTCCTTCTGACCCGCGCGCCGCTTCAGGCCGCCTTCGCCCGGCAATCGCACGGGCTTCGCGGCGTCGATCGGCAGGTTGCCGCGGCACTGCTGAGCGACGTGATCCATCTGCCGCAGGAACCCGGCCTTGCCGCCGAATGCGTTCAGGTCGTGCAGCGTGATGTACACGGTGGCGCCCCAGCCCTCGGGCGCATCGGCACGGCCGTGGCCCGCAAGACCGCCGGTCAGCGTCTCGACCAGCAGCGCCATCCCGTAGCCCTTGTGGCCATGGCTCAGGCCACCCACGGGCAGCAGCGTGCCGGGCGGCTGATCGAACAGCACCTGCGGGTCGTTGCTCGGACGGCCCTTCGCGTCGATGAGCCATTCCTCGGCAAAGGTTTCGCCGGCCGCGCGCTTGCGGTTGCTCATGCCGTTGGTGGTGATCGAGGCCGAGATGTCGACCATCACACCGCCGTCGGTCAGCGGGAACCCCATGGCCAGCGGATTCGGCGTGAAGACGGCCTGCGTGCCGCCGAAGGGCGCGACGCTGGCCGTGTTCGGATCGGAGCATGCCAGCAACATCAGCATGTCCTCCTCCAGCGCGCGCAGCATGTAGACCGCGAGGCAGGCGATGTGGTGGCTGCGCCGGATCACGAGCGAGGCGGTGCCGAGTTCGCGGGCGCGCGGAATCAGCAGGTCGAGACCCTGTTCGACGAGCCAGGGCCCGGGCAGGCGCATGCCATCCCAGAGCACGGCGGCCGGGCGATCCGACAGAACCTCTGGCGCGCCGTCGCGCGTCATGCCGCCCGATTCGATTTCCTTCACATAGCCCGCGAGCAGTGCGAGGCCGTGCGTGTCGTGGCCGAGCAGGTCGCCTTCGACCAGTGTGCGCGCCACCGCGCCCGCCATCGAGGCAGCGAGGCCGGCTTTCTGCAGCAGCGCTTCGGCATAGTCGAGCAGTGCGTCGACACGGTAGAGAGGGGGCGCCTGTTCGGTCATCGCAATGTCTCCAGCAGGCGGTCGAGGCCGCCTTCGTTGATGGCCACCATGGCCTGTTCGCGGACTTTCGGCTTGGCGTGGTACGCCACCGACAGGCCGGCCTCGGTCATCATCGGCAGGTCGTTGGCGCCATCGCCCACGGCGATGGTTTCGCCGAGCGAAATGCCGAGCAGCGAGGCCACTTCACACAGCGTGCGGCGCTTCTCGGCGCCGTCGCAGATATCGCCCCACGACTGCGTGACGACGCGGCCCGTGAGCAGCCCATGGGCCTCATCGAGCAGATTGGAGCGCGCGAAGTCGATGCCCAGCCGCTCCTTCACGCGGTTCGCGAAGAAGGTGAAACCGCCCGACACGAGCAGCACCTTGAGCCCGGCCGCCTTGCAGGCCGCGATCAGCTCCGCCGCGCCGGGGTTCAGGCGCAGGCGCTCGTCGTAGACCTGCTGCAGCGAGGCGACCGGCACGCCCTCGAGCAGCGCGACGCGGCGGCGCAGGCTCTCCTTGAAGTCGCTGATCTCGCCGCGCATGGTGGCTTCGGTGATCGCGGCCACCTCGGCCTTCTTGCCGACCGCATCGGCAATCTCGTCGATGCACTCGATGTTGATCAGCGTCGAGTCCATGTCGAACGCGATGAGCTTGAAGTCTGCGAGGCGCAGCGGCGGGGTGAAGCGCCGGACCACGAGGCCGGGCGCGAATTCGGGGTGGCTCATGCGGGCACCGGTTCCTGTACTTTGGGCTGGCCGAGCGATCGCAACACGTCGCGCACCATCTGCGCCCGGTCCTTGGGCTCTTTCAGCTCCCGCTCGATGCGCAGCTTCTCGTTGCCGGCGAGCTTGATGTGCTTGTTCTTCTGGATCAGGCTGATAATGTTCATCGGATCGATCGGCGGGTCTTTGCGGAAGGTGATGTTGATCACGCCCGGCGCCGCATCGACCTTCACCACGCCGTACGGCCGCGCCAGCACGCGCAGGCGGTGCACGTCGATCAGCGTCTGCGCCTGCGGCGGCAGCTTGCCGAAGCGGTCGACGATTTCCTCCAGCAGGATGTCGATCTGGTCCGGCGTCTTCGCGGTGGCCAGCTTCTTGTAGAACGACAGCCGCAGGTGCACGTCGCCGCAATAGTCATCGGGCAGCAGCGCGGGCGCGTGCAGGTTGATCTCGGTGGTCGCGCTGAGCGGCGACAGCAGGTCGGGCTCCTGCCCAGCCTTGAGGGCGCGCACCGCCTCGCCGAGCATCTCGTTGTAGAGCTGGAAGCCGATCTCCATCATGTTGCCGCTCTGGCTTTCGCCGAGCACTTCGCCGGTCCCGCGGATCTCGAGGTCGTGCATCGCAAGGTAGAAGCCGGAGCCCAGCTCCTCCATCTGCTGGATGGCCTCGAGCCGCTGCGAAGCCTGCTTGGTCAGCCCTTCGATGTCCGGCACCATGAGGTAGGCATAGGCCTGGTGGTGGCTGCGGCCGACGCGGCCGCGCAGTTGATGCAACTGCGCCAGGCCGAACTTGTCCGCACGGCTCATCACGATGGTGTTGGCGGTCGGCACGTCGATGCCGGTCTCGATGATGGTCGAGCACAGGAGGATGTTGTAGCGCTGCGCCACGAAGTCGCGCATCACGCGCTCCAGCTCGCGCTCGGGCATCTGCCCGTGGGCCACGGCGATGCGGGCCTCGGGAAGAATCTCTTCCAGCTTCTGGCGCCGGTTTTCGATGGTCTCGACCTCGTTGTGCAGGAAGTAGACCTGGCCGCCGCGCTTGAGTTCGCGCAGCACGGCTTCGCGGATCACGCCGTTGCCCTCGGTGCGCACGAAGGTCTTGATGGCGAGGCGCCGCTGCGGCGCGGTGGCGATCACGCTCAGGTCACGCAGCCCTTCGAGCGCCATGCCCAGCGTGCGCGGGATCGGGGTGGCGGTGAGCGTGAGCACGTCGACCTCGGCGCGCATCGCCTTCATGGCCTCCTTGTGGCGCACGCCGAAGCGATGCTCCTCGTCGATGATGAGCAGGCCCAGGTTCT
>SEGN01000261.1 GCA_004211245.1 Variovorax sp. | reverse complement strand
GAACACGATTTCCTGGCCTACGTCCGCAGCAATCTGTTCTACTTTAATTTTTTCGCCGGAAGCAACGCGATACTGCTTGCCGCCGGTTTTTATGACCGCGTACATGTTGACCTCTTGAATAAGATGGCTCGGCGGACGGATTTCCGCAGAGCCCAAGATTATAGCCCGGATCAGCGCATCGGACGCCCGGGGCCGATCGGCGCGAGCCGACTCCCTATAATTCGGGCATTGCCGGCCGGTGCGGCCGGCCCTCTCCTTCCGTCGCGGCGCAAGCGCATCCGTTTTGTCAGCTCCCTCCTCTCTCTCCCCCACCGCGACCGCGCTCGGCCTGGTTGCCGACGACATGGCGCAGGTCGACCGTGTCATCGCGACGCGTCTGGACACAGGTGTTCCGCTCGTCAGCGAAGTGTCTCGCTACATCATTTCGGCTGGCGGCAAGCGGCTGAGACCTGCATTGCTGCTGCTCATGAGTGGCGCACTCGGCTACAGCGGTGAGCAGCGCTTCAATCTGGCAGCGGTCGTCGAGTTCATCCATACCGCGACCCTATTGCACGACGACGTCGTCGACGAATCGACATTGCGTCGCGGCCGCGCAACGGCCAACGAATCTTTCGGCAACCCGGCGAGCGTGCTGGTCGGCGATTTTCTGTATTCGCGCGCTTTCCAGATGATGCTCGATGCCGACAACATGCGCGTCATGCAAATCCTCGCGGAGGCCACCAACGTCATCGCCGAGGGCGAGGTGCTGCAGCTGATGAACATGCACGATGCGACGCTCGACGAGGCGGGCTACGTGCGCGTGATCCGCTCCAAGACGGCCAAACTGTTTGAGGCCAGCACCCGCCTCGCCGCGGTACTGGCCGGCAGTACCGCGGTGGTGGAGGAGGCCTGCGCAACCTACGGGCAAGCCCTCGGCACGGCATTTCAGGTCATCGACGATGTGCTCGACTACGCTGGCGACGCGAGTGAAACGGGAAAGAATCTCGGCGACGATTTGCGCGAGGGCAAGACGACCCTCCCCCTCATTCTTGCCATGAAGCGCGCCAGCGAGGCGGAAAGCAGGCTGATCCGGGGGGCGATCGAAGCAGGCGACAGCTCGCAACTCTCGGCGATCGTCCAGATCGTTCAGAGCACCGGTGCCCTCGACGCGACGCGGGCCGCTGCGGCCGCGGAGGCGCAACGCGCGATCGATGCGTTGCGAGAACTTCCCGACAATCCGCACTCGCGCGGTTTGCTACAATTGGCAGCTCAGTTGCTTGAGCGCCGCACCTAAGTCATCACGAGGGTCGTTTGTCTTTTACTGCAACCATCGGGGTGTAGCTTAGCCTGGTAGAGCGCTACGTTCGGGACGTAGAGGCCGGAGGTTCGAATCCTCTCACCCCGACCAGGCTTTTTTGCGGTTGTAATGCCAAATGCTACGCGGACTGTCGTAAGTCCGCGATTTACAGCACAAGGTCGATCAGCGATGATCGTGAATCACTTTTTCACGTCTTTTACATTCTTTGAATGGCCGCTGCCGAACCTCTTGTCAAAGAAAGCTTGCCCGTCGCGCTTCCAGGACTGGCGCGCGCCCTGATTTCGGCCGGCAAGCTGGCGGCCAAGACAGCTGAAGAGATCTACCAGAAGTCGCAGTCGAGTCGCAGCAGCTTCATTGCCGAGCTGACTGGCACCGGCGCTGTTTCCGCAGCCGATCTGGCGCACACGCTCTCGAGTGCTTTCGGCGCGCCTCTGCTCGACCTGGACGCGATCGACCCGCAGCGCCTGCCCAAGGAGTTGCTCGACCCGAAGCTGTGTCAGGCCTACCGGATCGTGGTGCTGAGCAAGCGGAGCAACCGCCTGATCGTCGCCACCGCAGATCCTTCCGACCAGCAAGCTGTCGAAAAAATCAAGTTTGCGTCCCAGATGGGCGTCGACTGGGTCATCGCGGAATACGACAAGCTCTCCCGAATGGTCGAAGCGGCCGCGGTCAGCGCCGCCGAAACCATCGACAACATCGTCGGCGCCGAATTCGAGTTCGACGATGCAGGCCCCGAGAGCGCGGTCGATACGAATGACCAGGCCGCGGCGGAGGTCGAAGATGCGCCGGTTGTTCGTTTCCTGCACAAGATGCTGCTCGACGCGTTCAGCATGCGGGCATCGGACATCCATTTCGAGCCTTACGAGCACCAGTACCGCGTACGTTTCCGTGTGGACGGCGAACTGCGCGAAATCGCCAGCCCGCCGATCGTCATCAAGGACAAGCTCGCTTCGCGGATCAAGGTGATTTCGCGGCTCGACATCTCCGAGAAGCGCATTCCGCAGGACGGCCGGATGAAGCTCAAGATCGGCGCCGACCGGGTGATCGATTTCCGGGTCAGCACCCTGCCCACGTTGTTCGGCGAAAAGATCGTGATCCGTATCCTGGATCCGAGCAGCGCCCGGCTCGGCATCGATGCGCTGGGGTACGACGCAGACGAGAAGGAGCGGCTGCTGTCTGCCATCGGCCGCCCCTACGGCATGGTGCTGGTGACCGGCCCCACGGGTTCGGGCAAGACCGTGTCGCTCTACACCTGCCTGAACCTTCTGAACAAGCCCGGCGTCAACATCGCCACGGCCGAGGATCCGTCGGAAATCAACCTGCCGGGGGTCAACCAGGTCAACGTCAACGAGAAGGCGGGGCTGACCTTTGCCACCGCACTGCGCGCCTTTCTGCGGCAGGATCCGGACATCATCATGGTCGGTGAAATCCGCGACCTCGAGACGGCCGACATTTCGATCAAGGCGGCGCAGACCGGTCACCTCGTGCTGTCGACACTGCACACCAACGACGCTCCGACCACGTTGACGCGGATGCGCAACATGGGCATCGCCCCGTTCAACATCGCCTCCAGCGTGATCCTGATCACCGCCCAACGCCTGGCACGCCGCCTGTGCACGGTGTGCCGCGAAGTGGCCGATGTGCCGCGCGAAGCGCTGCTCGACGCCGGCTTCAAGGAGCGCGACCTCGATGGCTCATGGAAGCCCTATCGCCCGGTTGGCTGCTCCGCCTGCAACGGTGGCTACAAGGGACGCGTCGGCATCTATCAGGTGATGCCCATCACCGAAGAAATCCAGAAGATCATTCTGGCCGACGGGAGTGCGCTGGACATCGCACGCCAGTCCGAAGCGGAGGGCGTGCGCTCGTTGCGCCAGTCCGGCCTGAAGAAAGTCATGCAAGGTCTCACATCGCTTGAAGAAGTGGTGGCGTGCACCAACGAGTAACACACGGCGCGCAAGGATCGTATGGCAACCGCAACATCCACCCGGAACATCAAAGAAACCATCTACGAATGGGAAGGACGGGATCGCAACGGCAAGCCGGTGCGCGGGGAAATGCGGGCGTCCGGCGAAAACCAGGTGCAGGCGTCGCTGCGGCGCCAGGGCGTACTGCCAACCAAGATCCGCAAGCGCAAGACAAGTTCGGGCAAGCCGATCAAGCCCAAGGACATCGCGATCTTCACGCGCCAGCTCGCCACCATGATGAAGGCCGGCGTGCCGCTGCTGCAGGCGTTCGACATCGTGGGCCGGGGCAATGCGAATCGCAGCGTTTCCAAGCTTCTCAACGATATCCGGGCCGATGTGGAAACAGGTACTTCGCTGTCTTCGGCCTTCCGAAAATTTCCGAAGTACTTCAACAACCTCTACTGCAACCTGGTGGAAGCGGGGGAGGCCGCCGGCATTCTTGAGGAGTTGCTCGATCGCCTGGCAACTTACATGGAGAAGACGGAAGGCATCAAGTCGAAAATAAAGTCGGCATTGATGTATCCGATCTCGGTGGTGGTCGTCGCTTTCGTGGTGGTCGCCATCATCATGATCTTCGTGATTCCGGCGTTCAAGAATGTGTTCAGCTCGTTCGGCGCGGAACTGCCCGCTCCCACCTTGTTTGTGATGGCCATCAGCGAGTTTTTCGTTGCCTACTGGTGGCTCATCTTCGGTGTGATCGGCGGGGGACTGTATTTTTTCATGCAGGCATGGAAGCGAAATGCAAAGGTGCAGCGCGTCATGGACCGCGTGTTGCTCAAGATCCCGATCTTTGGGTCCCTCATCGACAAGTCCTGCATCGCACGGTGGACGCGCACGCTTGCCACCATGTTTGCAGCCGGCGTTCCTCTGGTAGAGGCCCTTGACTCTGTCGGCGGCGCCTCGGGCAATACGGTGTATTCCGATGCGACGATCAAGATTCAGCAGGAGGTTTCGAGCGGCACGAG
Source organism: Variovorax sp. (assembly GCA_004211245.1). Classification (GTDB taxonomy): domain Bacteria; phylum Pseudomonadota; class Gammaproteobacteria; order Burkholderiales; family Burkholderiaceae_C; genus Variovorax. Next base: position 168 of record SEGN01000261.1, on the reverse strand, counting down.
CCTGACGGCGGCGATGACCAACGCGAATCTGTTCCCCTCGATGGTGATCCAGATGACGGCGATCGGGGAGGAGTCCGGCTCCATCGACCACATGCTCGGCAAGGCGGCCGACTTCTACGAATCCGAAGTGGACGACATGGTGGCGGGGCTTTCCAGCCTGATGGAGCC
>SEGN01000260.1 GCA_004211245.1 Variovorax sp. | reverse complement strand
GCCGCACAGAACGGCGCCCTGCCGGAGACCGCCACCATGCACACCGCCCACGCCCCGCTTGCCGGCGCCGACCGCAAGGTCGACCGCCTCCTCGCCCATTACGGCGAGAGCCACCGCCACCCGACCAACGAACTGATCCACTTCATCGCGATTCCCGCGATCATGCTGAGCATCGTCGGCCTGCTGTTCGCCCTGCATCCCTGGGTCGCCTATGCCTTCGTCGCCGCCAGCCTGGTCTACTACGCCTCGCTGCGCTCGCCTGTGCTGTTCCTGACCATGGCCGTCGGCACGGTCGCACTGCTGGCGCTGGTGCATGCACTCGGCGCCTACGTGGCGCCGGTTTCGGCGGGGGTGTTCGTGGTGGCCTGGATCTTCCAGTTCATCGGCCACAGGATCGAAGGCAAGAAGCCGTCGTTCTTCGAGGACATTCAGTACCTGTGGGTCGGTCCGCTGTTCGTGGTGACGCAGTTGTACAGCCGACTGGGGATTCGCTGGTAGCTGCGTCAGTCGACCAGGCCGAGTTCGGACACCCGGCCGAAGCTCGAGTCGCGCGTGAGAAACCGGATGTCGCAATCGCCGACACGCATCACGTCGCCGTGCTGCAGCGCATGGTGCTGCACCTGCCGGCCGTTCACGAACGTGCCGTTGCTGCTGTTCAGGTCGGTCACCCAGGTCGTGTCTCCCTCGATGCGCAGTTCGGCGTGATGCCGGCTGACACGCGGCCGGTCGATCTGGACATCGTTGTCCGCCTCGCGCCCGATCAGCGTGCGTTCGGCCGTGAGGTCGATCAGCTTCGGGGCGCTTGCTTTCAGCAACAGGATCAGGCGGGCCATGGTTTGCTCTCTGGAGAACGTCACCACATCGGCGACGGGGCTAATGTGCCTGCGCCATCACTTAATCTACAGCAACAAATTGGCATGTAAGTCTTTGGATTGCATGACAACGCGCAAAGGCGCGCAGTTCGTGCAAAAGTACGATGACCTTTGTTGATGGCCGAGAGCCTTACGCTATCGCTGCCATAGAAACGAGGGGGAACCCTTGCCTTAGCACTCCCTCTAACCGAGTGCTAATATGAATTCGAACCAAAGGAGTTTCTCAATGACAACACTGTCTGGAGTCTCTGCCAATCAACTTGCAGTGGCCAATCCGTGGTCGGTCGTGCCGCCGCTGGGCAATCTCGACGCCTACATCTCGGTGGCCAACCGCTTGCCGCTGCTCACGCTGGAACAGGAGCAGGGGTTTGCGCGCAAACTGCGCGACCACAACGACCTCGAGGCGGCGGGTGCGCTCGTGCTGTCGCACCTGCGTCTGGTGGTTTCCATCTCGCGTCAATACCTGGGCTACGGACTGCCGCACGGCGACCTGATCCAGGAAGGCAACGTCGGCCTCATGAAGGCGGTGAAGCGCTTCGACCCTGACCAGGGCGTGCGGCTGGTGAGCTATGCCATGCACTGGATCAAGGCCGAGATCCATGAGTACATCCTCAAGAACTGGCGCATGGTCAAGGTTGCGACGACCAAGGCGCAGCGCAAGCTGTTCTTCAATCTGCGGTCGATGAAGCAGGGCTTCAAGGCCGACTCGGCGGCGCTGGACGAAGGCACGCACCGCGATACGCTGACGTCGGACGAGGTCGGCCAGGTTGCGGCTCGGCTCAACGTCAAGCGCGAAGAGGTGCTGGAGATGGAAACCCGCCTGTCGGGTGGCGACATCCTGCTCGACCCGAGTCCGTCGGACGACGGCGAGGAGTCGTTCGGCCCGATCGCTTACCTGGCCGACGCCACGCAGGAGCCGACCGCCAAGCTGGAAGCCCAGCAGCGCGACCGCCTGTCGAGTGATGGCATCTCGACCGCGCTGGAAGCGCTGGACGAGCGCAGCCGTCGCATCGTCGAAGAGCGCTGGCTCAAGGTCAACGACGACGGATCGGGCGGCATGACGCTGCACGACCTGGCCGCGGTGTACGGCGTCAGCGCCGAGCGCATCCGCCAGATCGAGGTGGCCGCGATGAAGAAGATGAAGAAGTCGCTGGCAACCTTCGCCTGACCCGTTATCTCCTCGCGATAAGCCCGGCCGCTCGCCGGGCTTTTTTTATACTCGATCGTGGTGGGCTTCCCGGGCGGCTCCACGCCCGACCTGTCGGCCCGAACGATCGCGGAGCCGCTGTCGAAGGCGCTCGGCCAGCCGGTGATCGTCGAGAACCGGGTCGGAGCGGGCGGCAACATCGCTGGCGAGGTGGTGGCGCATGCGACCGACAACCACACGATCAGCGTGATGATCAACGGCAACATGACGATCGCCAAGTTGCTCAACAGCAAACTCGGCTACGACCCGCTGACCGACCTGCAGCCCATCAGCCTGGTCGGCACCGCGCCGCTGGTGCTGGCCGTGCCGGCGTCGACGCCGGGCAATACGCCGCAGGAGTTGCTGCAAGCCGCGCGCGCGTCGGGGAGCAGCTGGAGCTACGGGACGCCGGGCGTCGGCACGGTCGGCCACCTGGGCATGGAACTGCTGAACGCGCAGCTCAAGACGCAATCGGTGCACGTGCCCTATCCGGGCTATCCGCAGGTGATCAACGGGATGATCGGGGGCCAGCTGCAGTGGGCGTTGCTGCCGCCGGCGTTGGCGGGTGCCCAGGCGCGTGCCGGCAAGCTCAAGGTGATCGGCGTGACCAGCACCGGTCGCAGCACGCTGGTGCCCGAATATCCGAGCCTCTCGGAGCTGGGCCTGCCGGGCTTCCAGCTCGAGATCTGGAACGCGGTGGCGGCGCCGGCTTCGATGCCGAAGCCGATCGTCGCGAAGCTGTCGGCGCTGGTCAGCGAAATCGTGCGCACGCCCGAGGTGCGGGCCAAGCTGTTCCAGCAGGGCTGGCAGGTGGTGGGCTCGTCGTCCGAAGGGCTGGCCAACCGCATCAAGGCCGACACCGCCCAGCTGGGCGGCGTGATCAAGGCACGCGGCATCAAGAACGAGTGAACCCGGCTCGCGCCGGCGCGGCCGCTCAGCCCTGCTTGAGCAAGGCCTGCACGTCGGCCAGCATCGGTGCAGCCCCGGCGCCGTAACGCGCGTAGAGGCGCAGGCGGCCTTCGGTGTCGTAGACGTAGCTGGCGGCCGAATGGTCCATCGAGTAGCTGGTCGGGGTGCTGCCGTCGACCTTCTTGTAGTACGCCTTGAAGTCCTTCGCCGTGGCCGCCAGTTGCTCCGGCGTCGGGATCAAAGCGACGAAGCTCGGGTCGAAGGCGCCCATGTAGGCCTTCAGCACGGTGGGCGTGTCGCGCGCCGGATCGACTGTGATGAACACCACCTGCAGCTTGTCGCCGTCCTTGCCGAGCTGCTGCTTGACCTGCGCCATCTCGGTCATCGTGGTCGGGCAGACGTCGGGGCACTGGGCATAGCCGAAGAACAGCACGACCACCTTGCCCTTGAAGTCGGCCAAGGTGCGCACCTTGCCGTCGGCGTCGGCGAGCTTGAAGTCCTTCGCGTAGTCGGCACCGGTCAGGTCCACCGCATTGAAGCTCGGCTTGGCGTCGGTGCAGCCCGAGAGGTTCAGCCCCAACGCGGCCACTGCCGCGGCGGCGGCGATCGCCTGGATGGCATTGCGCTTGTTCATCGAAGCTTTCAGATCAGGTAATGGTCGACCAGCAACGCCGCGAACAGCACGCTGAGGTGGATCAGCGAGAAGCGGAAGGTCTTGCGCGCCAGCGCATCGGAATAGTCGCGCCAGAGTGCGAAGGCGTAGCCGGTGAAGCCGATGCTCACCGCCACCGCCACCGCCAGGTAGAGCCAGCCGCTCATGCCGTAGATGAAGGGCATCAGGCAGGCTGCGAACAGGATGAAGGTGTAGAGCAGCACCTGCAGCCGGGTGAACTCGTTGCCGTGGGTCACCGGCAGCATCGGCAGGCCGGCCTTGCGGTAGTCCTCGACGCGGTAGAGCGCCAGCGCCCAGAAGTGCGGCGGCGTCCACAGAAAGATGATGAGGAACAGGATCAACGCCTCCGGGCCGACGTTGTCGGTCATCGCAGCCCAACCCAGCACGGGGGGCATCGCACCCGAGGCGCCGCCGATCACGATGTTCTGCGGCGTGAGCGGTTTGAGGATCACGGTGTAGACCACCGCGTAGCCGACGAAGGTGGCGAAGGTCAGCCACATGGTCAGCGGGTTCACGGTGAACCACAGCAGCACGGAGCCCGCCGCGCACAGCAAGGCCGAGAAAATCAGTGCCTGCCGGTCGCTGAGCTGGCCGCGCGCCGTCGGCCGCCAGGCGGTGCGCTTCATCTTGGCGTCGATGCCCTTCTCCACCAGGCAGTTGAAGGCCGCGGCCGCGCCGGCCACGAGCCAGATGCCGATGCAGGCCAGCAGCCCGCGCTGGAGGTCGGCCCAACCCGGAACGCCCGGCACGGCCAGCACCATGCCGATCAGCGCGCAGAACACGATCAGCTGCACCACGCGCGGCTTGGTCAGCGCGTAGAACTGGCGCAGCACGTTGGCAGTGCTGGTGACCTGAGCGGCGGGCAAGGGGGTGCTCATGCGGGACCCATGTTGCCCGGCCCACGCACACGGATCGCGGCCTGCGGCGCGGCGACGGCTGCGCGCCGGCTTTCACAGATCGTCCAGACCAGCACCACGGCCAGCGCGGCGGCGCCGCCGGTGTGCAGAACGGCCGCCAGCAACGGCCAGCCGAGCAGCACGTTGCCGAGGCCGGTGGCGAGTTGCAGCAAGGCCAGGCCGGCGAGCCATTTCGCCTGCGCCCGCAACGGGGGGATCCGGTGCAGCCGCCAGGCGAGGACGCCGATCGCCGCGAACACCACGTAGGCCATGAGCCGATGAACGTAGTGGATCGCGGTCAGGGCCGAGAAGTCGACCGGGTTCCCTGCCGATGTCACGCCCAGCGCGCGCCATATCTCGAAGCCCTGTGCGAAATTCATCGGCGGCCACCAGCTGTCCTGGCAGGTCGGAAACTGCGTGCAGGCCAGCACTGCGTAGTTGGTGCTGACCCAACCGCCGAGCGCGATCTGCAACGCAAGCAGCACGCTCGTCACCAGCAACAAGGCGCGCAATGCGCCGGGCAGCGCGGTCGGCAGGCGCTCGCTGGCAGCCTGCTGGTAGCGCACCGCCTGCATGCACAGCAGCGCAAGGAGCACCACGGCGCCGAGCAGATGGAGCGTGACGATCGCGGGATAGAGCTTCATCGTCACGGTGAGTGCGCCGAATGCGCCTTGCAGGCACACCCATACCAGGGTGACCAGAGGCCACCAGGGCGCGAGCGGCACCTGTCGCGCGCCGACCGCGGCCGATCTCCGCTGGCGCCGCCACGCGACGAAAGTGGCAACCGCCAGCACGACGATCAGCACGCCGACGCCGGTGGCAAGGTAGCGATGCACCATCTCGATCCAGGCCTTGCCATGGGTCACCGGGCCCGTCGGCATGTGGGCCTGCGCCATGGCGATCTCGTGGCGCGCGCCGAGCGGGCTCGCGTTGCCGTAGCAGCCCGGCCAATCGGGGCAGCCAAGGCCCGAGTCGGTGAGTCGCGTGAAGGCGCCGAACAGGGTCAGGTCGAAGGTGAGGAACAGCGTCAGGATGGTGAGGGCATGCAGACGCCGCGCGACGCCGTGGCCTGCATTGCGGCGCCAGACCCAGAGCAGCGGTCCGATCGCGATCAGCACGCCGACGCCCATCAGCCAGGCGATGGGCGTGAGGTCGTAGGGCGCGTGGGCAGTCATCGTCCGGGCTCGTCCCAGGAGGCGGAGGCGCGCAGCAGGCGATTGATGTCGCTTTTGGCACGGGCCGCGCCGGCGGCGTCCATGCGCGCCGGAAAACGCATCATCCAGTTGCCCATCGGATCGACCACGTAGAGATGCTCGGCCAGGGCGTGGCCGGCCGCCGGCGCGAGCCACTGAGACAGTTGCGCGGCCGGCACGCGCAGCACGGTGGCGCCGCGCAATCCGTTGTCCAGGCGCGCAGGCGGCGGGTTGGCGTCGCTGATGAGCCAGACGCGGTCCATGCGCTCCTTCTCGCGACCCAGGCTCTCGCGGAGCTGGCGCTGCAGGTACAACTGCTGCTCGCACAGCGCGTCGCAGGCGGCATCGCCCACCGCGACCAGCAGCCACTGGCCCTTCAGCGAAGACAGCGGGACCGGCGTGCCGTCGCGCGTGGCCACCGTGAAGGCCGGCAGCGTGCGCTGGGCGGAGCGGGGCAACGATTTGGAACCAGACATAGAGGATGGTGACGAGGGCCGCGAGGCCGAACCACTGAAATGCGTAGCCGTAGTGCTTCTCGACGCCGAGCGCCGGCGCAGGCCAGTCGCGTTGCAGACCCTCGGAGGCCTTGCCGGTCTGCTGCAGCGACAGGTCGATTCGCAGCGGCAGACCGCTTTCGGCACGGAAACGTTCGAGATCGAGATTTTGCCGGATGGGCGAAGACCCCACGTCACCCTGCGCGGCAGCGGCCGGCGGCGGCTTCGCCAGCTCGAGCAGATGCGACGGCGGCGGCTCGATGCGCGCCTCCAGTTCGACCAGGCCGGTCGGAGTCTCCACCGGTTGCAACCGGCTTCGATCCTCGAAGTTGCGCTGGATCCAGCCGCGCTGCACCATCACGGCCTGCTCCGCACCTTCGATGGCAAACGGCGTCAGCACATAGAAGCCGGGCACACCGTGCATCTGCCGGTTGTCCAGGTAAACCGTCTGGGGAGCGAGCCAGAGGCCGCGCAAACGCACGGGCCGGTGCAGCGCTTCCGTGGGCCGCGTCATCGCGAGGAACGCCTGCTGGTCGAGTGGCGGACGGGCTTGCTGCTGCGCGATATCGGCCTGCAGCGCCTCCTTTTGCGCAGCGCGCGACAGCTGCCATCGGCCGAGCGAAGCGGTGGCGGCGAGCGCGAGCACGGCGGCGATCGTCACCAGCCAGAAACGACCGCGGCGCGGTGCCGGCACATTCTCGAAGGAAGAAGGTTTCAAAGGACGGGCCGACGGGGTCGGCCGATAATGGCTGCCATGAAATATGTCGTCGCCCTCGCCTTTGTGGGCATTCTGGCGAGCCTCGGATTCGCGCTGTACTACATGCTGAAGGACGGGCGCGACGGCCGCGCCAAGACGGGCGGCATGGCCCGCGCCCTGACCGTTCGGATCGGGCTTTCGGTGGTTTTGTTCCTGTGCATCCTGGTGGCCTGGAAACTCGGCTACATCCAGCCAGGGGGCCTTCCGGTCGGCAAGTAAGTCATGCCGGTCGGCCTCGTTGCCGCCCAGCCATGAAAAAAGCGCCTTGCGGCGCTTTTTTGTTGTGCCGTCGAAACCTGCTGTCAAAGCCAGTAGACCAGGATGTAGAGGCCGAGCCAGACCACGTCCACGAAGTGCCAGTACCAGGCAGCGCCCTCGAAACCGAAGTGGCGCTCGGCGGTGAAGTTGCCGTTCATCAGGCGAATGGTGATGAACAGCAGCATCAGCATGCCGATGAACACGTGCAGACCGTGAAAGCCGGTGAGCATGTAGAAGGTGGAGCCGTAGGCGCCTGAACTGAGCTTGAGATTCAGCTCGCTGTAGAGATGGTAGTACTCGTAGCCCTGGACACCGAGGAAAGTGGCGCCGAGCAGCACCGTGACCCACATGAAGCGGATGCACTGGGCCCGGTGGCCGGCGCGCAACGCATGGTGCGCGAAGGTCAGGGTGACGCCCGAGCTCAACAGCAGCGCGGTGTTGATGGTGGGGAGCCAGAACGGGCCCACGGTCTGGAACGGCTCGACGATGTTGGCCGGCGAACCGGTCACGCCGGCCGCGACGCTCGGCCACACCGCCTTGAAGCCGGGCCAGAGCATCGCGTTGTCGAGACTGCCGAGCGACGGCAGGGCATGGGTGCGGGTCCACCAGAGCGCCGTGAAGAAGGCACCGAAGAACATGACCTCCGAGAAGATGAACCAGCTCATGCTCCAGCGGAACGAGAGGTCGATCTTGTGGCTGTACTGACCGCTTTCGCTTTCGCCGATGGCTTCGCGGAACCAGAAGAACAGCGTGGCCAGCCAGGCGATCATGCCGGCCAGAAGCGACCACGCGCCCCACTGATGGCCGTTGACCCACTGGCCTGCGCCGAGGATCACGAAAAGCAGCCCGGTGGCCGCCATGACCGGATAGGCCGACGGGCCGGGCACGAAGTAGTAGGGCGTGGTGCCGTGGGTGGTTGAACTCATATCAGGTCCTGGCTTTCTTCTCTCGACTCAAATCTTTATGTGTGGGGGTCAGGGCGCGATCACGAACTTGACCAGCAGGATCAAGCCGACGACGAACACCATCACTGCGACCAGTCCGACCGCGATGATGTGCAGCGGCGTGAGCTTGGCGATGTCTTCCTGGTAGGCGCTGTTCTTGCGCACGCCGAAGAAACCCCAGGCCACCGCCTTGATCGTGCGTGCCAGCGAACCCTTGCGCGCAGTACCGCTCATGAGCGTGGCTCCACCGGTACCTGCGAGGCAGCGGCAGTCGGCGCAGGCGGCGTCCTGCCGCCGACCTCGAAGAACGTGTACGACAGCGTGATGGTCTTCACGTCCTTGGAGATCTTCGGATCGATGATGAAGGCCACCGGCCACTGCTTCTTCTCGCCGGCATCGAGGGTGTACTGGTTGAAGCAGAAGCACTCGAGCTTGTTGAAGTACGGCGCGGCCTGCTGCGGCGCATAGCTCGGGATGGCCTGTGCAGCCATCCGGCGGTTCTGGACGTTCTGGAACTCGTACATCACGGTGTTGAGTTCGCCGGGATGCACCTGCATCGAGCTTTGCGCCGGCTTGAAATCCCACAGTCCGCGCACATTCGCATCGAACTCGACCGTGATGGTGCGGCTCGTATCGACCTGGGTGTTGGCCGGCAACTTGACGTCCTTGCCTCCGCTCGCTCCGCCGGGTACGCGCAGCTCGGAAAGCGAGAGGATGTTGATACCGGTCATTTCGCAAATCGCGCGGTACAGCGGCACCAGCGCATAGCCGAACGCAAACATGCCGCAGGCGACGATGGCCAGCTTGCCGACCATCTGGACGTTGGCGCGACGGATGCGTTGGCCGATGCCCATGACGCTCAGTGTCCCAGCCAGACCATGCGGACGATGAAACCGATGAAGAACAGCACCGCGATGGAGGCCAGCGTGAGCCCCATGCGTCGGTTGTTCCTCTTTTGTTCCGGTGTCATCGTGCGCTGCTCGATCAGCCGATCACCTTGGTCGCGGTGGCGTCCAGGCGCGGCGGCGTTTCGAAGGTGTGGAACGGCGCGGGCGATGGCACTTCCCATTCGAGGCCTTCGGCAGCTTCCCAGGGCTTCTGCGAAGCCTTCTCGCCCTTGCCCATCATGGTGGGCAGCACGATGAAGAAGAAGAAATACACCTGCGCCAGACCGAACGCGAACGCGCCGACCGAGGCAACCGCGTTGAAGTCGGCAAACTGCATGGGGTAGTCGGCATAGCGCCGCGGCATGCCGGCCAACCCCAGGAAATGCATCGGGAAGAAGGTGATGTTGAACGAGATCAGCGACCACCAGAAGTGAACCTTGCCGCGCGTCTCGTTGTACATCACGCCGGTCCACTTGGGCACCCAGTAATAGAAGCCCGAGAACATGGCGTAAAGCGAACCGGCCACCAGCACGTAATGGAAGTGAGCCACGACGTAGTAGGTGTCCTGCAGCTGCGTGTCGATCGGCGCCACGGCCAGGATCAGGCCGGTGAAGCCGCCCATGGTGAATACGAAGATGAAACCGACCGCGAACAGCATCGGCGTCTCGAAGGTCATCGAGCCCTGCCACATCGTCGCAATCCAGTTGAAGATCTTCACCGCCGTAGGCACCGCGATCAGCATCGTCGCGTACATGAAGAACAGCTGGCCGGTGAGCGGCATGCCGGTCGTGAACATGTGGTGCGCCCACACGATGAACGACAGGATCGCGATGGACGAGGTGGCGTACACCATCGACGCATA
>SEGN01000026.1 GCA_004211245.1 Variovorax sp. | reverse complement strand
GTCGCGGTGTCGATCGGCGTCGGCATGATTCCGCTGATCGCGCCCAACTTCAAGCAATGGATGCCGCACGGCATCCACTCGCTGATCGAGTCGGGCATCCTCCTGACCTCGATCGCGGCCGTGGCGCTCAACCTCTTCCTGAACGGCGCCAGGCACGACGAAGACGCGATCATCGCGGCCGCCAAGCAGGCCGAGGCGCACTGAGCGATCGAGCGACTGCGCGCCGGCCTCACCGTCCGATACAAACCAGAGCCCCGCCCAGCGGGGCTTCTTCGTTTCTGGCGTGGGACTCGCTCGTCCGCGCCACGACGCGCGCATGGCGCTGATCGGTCGGATGCGGGAATACCCTCTTCATCCACCCCGACCGGCTTGCCTACATTTCTTGCATGCAAGTTACTTTCTTTCTTGCATTCAACAAACAGGGGGCTCTCCATGCCGCGTTTCGCCAAATCGCTTTTCGGTCAGGTGGTCATTGCGCTGGTTCTCGGCGCACTGGCCGGACTTCTGGTGCCCGATCTCGCCGTCAAGCTCAAGCCACTCGGCGACGGTTTCATCAAGCTGATCAAGATGATCATCCCGGTGCTGGTGTTCTGTGTCGTGGTGCACGGCATCGCCGGCGCCGGTGACCTGAAACGCGTGGGACGGGTCGGCGTGAAGGCGCTGATCTACTTCGAGGTGCTGACCACCATCGCGCTGGTGATGGGCCTGATCCTGGCCTTCGTGTTCAAGCCTGGCGTGGGCATGAATGTCGACCCCAAACTGCTCGACCCGGCCGCCATGAGCGCCTACGCATCGAACGCCGACAAGCTGACGAGCGGCGGCACGGTCGAGTTTCTGATGAAGCTGATCCCCAACACGGTGGTGCAGGCTTTCGCCACTGGCGACGTGCTGCAGGTGCTGCTGTTCGCCGTGCTGTTCGGCTGCGCGCTGGCTTTGTTGGGCGACCATGGCAAGCCGGTCGCGGTGGTGGTTGATTCGCTCTCGCTGGTGCTGTTCAAGGTCATGGGCATCATCATCAAGCTGGCGCCGCTCGGCGTGCTCGGTGCCATTGCCTTCACCGTCGGCAAGTACGGCATCGGCTCGCTCAAGCAACTCGGCATGCTGGTGGCGTTGTTCTATGCAGCGGTGCTGATCTTCGTGTTCGTGGTGCTGGGGCTGGTGATGCGCTTCTCCGGCTTCAGCCTGTGGAAGTTGCTGCGCTACCTGCGGGAAGAGCTGGCGATCGTTTTCGCCACCACCTCGTCCGACAGCGTGCTGCCGCAGATCATGGCCAAGCTGCGCCGCATGGGCATCCGCGATTCGACCGTCGGCCTGGTGATCCCTACCGGCTACTCGTTCAACCTCGACGCGTTCTCGATCTACATCACGCTGGCTGCGGTGTTCATCGCGCAGGCCACCAATACACCGATCAGCATGAGCGACTTGCTGGCCATCCTGGCGATCGCGCTGGTCACTTCGAAGGGCGCGCACGGTGTGCCGGGCTCGGCCATCGTGGTGCTGGCGGCCACCTTGCAGGCGATTCCCGCAATCCCGGCCATCGGACTGGTGCTGGTGTTGTCGGTCGACTGGTTCATGGGCATCGCCCGCGCGCTGGGCAACCTGATCGGCAACTGCGTGGCCACCGTCGCCATCGCGGCATGGGAAGGCGACATCGACCGCGACCGTGCGCATGCGGTGCTCGACGGCACGTACACGCCCACCGACGATGAAGTGTCGGCAGCGTCGACGGCGCCCACGACGGCGGCCGTGCAACACTGAGCAATGCCCCACATCTCCCCCACCACCATCGCCGAACGCGTCGTCGAAGCGATCCTTGCGCAGAAGCTGGCCCCGGGCGAGCGCCTGGGCGAGCAGGCGCTGGCCACCAACTTCGGCGTAAGCCGGACCATGGTGCGCGAGGCTTTGATGCAGCTGCAGGCACGCGGTTTCGTCGCCGTGCAGTCCAAGCGCGGCTGGTTCGTGGTCGAACCCTCGGCGGACGAGGCGCGCGACGCCTTTGCGGCGCGCCGCATCGTCGAAGCGGGCATCCTGGCCGAAGCCGGCCGTCCGCTGCAAAAAGTCATTCGCACCCTGCGCCGCCACCTGGCAGACGAACAGCGCGCCATCGACGGTGCCGACGCGGCCACCCGCGCTTTCCTGCTGGCCGACTTCCATGTGTGCCTGGCCGAGCAGATGGGCCACCGGTTGCTGGTCGATGTGCTGCGCGACCTCACGGCGCGCACTACGCTGGCGGCCACGCTCTACCAGTCGAAGCACGAGGCCAGCCAGTCGTGCGCGGAGCATGCGGGCATCGTCGATGCCCTCGAAGCGGGCGACACCGCAACCGCGCGCGCGCTGTTGCTGTCGCACATCGGCAGCGTGGAACAGGCGCTGCAAGTCGAACACGCCGCCACGCCCGATGCCCCGGCACGCCTGCGCGCCACGCTGGCGCCCGTCAGCTTGCCACGCGCCGCACCGCGCTGAACGGCGGCGCGCCCGCCGACAGGAGCCAGGATCGGCCTCGGCTAAAGTCCGATCCAACCATGAACTCCCCCCAACTCCAGCGTGGCGTCTTCCTTGCCCTTCTGGCCGCCGTCACGGCTGCCTTCATCTGGGTGCTGTTGCCTTTCTTCGGGGCGGTCATGTGGGGTGTGGCTTTCGCCATCCTGTTCACCCCGCTCTACAAGCGGCTGCTCAAGAAAATGCCCGGCCGCAAGAATGCCGCCGCACTGGCCACGCTCGCGATCTGCCTGGTCATCGTGATCCTGCCGCTGGCGATGGTCGGCGTGTCGCTGGTGCAGGAGGTGGCACTGGTCACGCAGAACATACGCTCGGGACAGATCAACTTCGCGGGCTATTTCCAGCAGATCCTCGATGCCACGCCGCGCTGGGTGATCGGCCTGTTCGAGCGCTTCAACCTCGGCGACACCGCCGCCTGGCAGAAGCGGATTTCCGAGGGCGCGGCACAGGGCGGGCAGGTGGTTGCGAACCAGGCACTCACCATCGGGCAGAACACTTTCGATTTCGTGGTCAGCTTCTTCGTGATGCTGTATCTGCTGTACTTCCTGCTGCGCGACGGCGCCGCCCTGTCGAAGACGGTGCGCGACGCGCTGCCGATGGCCAAGCCGCACACGCACTACCTGCTCAACAAGTTCACCACCGTGATCCGGGCCACCATCAAGGGCAATGTGGCCGTGGCCATCGCGCAGGGCACCATCGGCGGGCTGGCGTTCTGGTTCCTCGGCGTGCAGGGCGCGCTTCTCTGGGCGGTGCTGATGGCGTTCCTGTCGCTGCTGCCCGCCGTGGGCGCCGCGCTGATCTGGGGCCCGGTGGCCATCTACTTCCTCGCCACCGCCCACTACTGGCAGGGCGGCGTGCTGATCTTCATCGGCGTGTTCGTCATCGGCCTGGTCGACAACATCCTGCGCCCGCTGCTGGTCGGCAAGGACACCCAGATGCCGGACTACATCGTGCTGATGTCGACCATCGGCGGCATGGCGATTTTCGGCATCAACGGCTTCGTGATCGGGCCGGTGATCGCTGCGCTGTTCATGGCGGCCTGGGATCTGTTCGCGATCTCGAACGAGAAGGATGTGGGCGGGCCGGTGGCCTGAAGTGCGCGCGCAGGGTGCACACCTAGGGCGCCGATGCCTTGCGCCCCCACCAGTCCTGCGAGAAGTGCTCCTGCAGGTACGCGACAAACGCCGACACCTTCCCCGGCACCAGTTTGGGCGACGGGAACACTGCGTGGATCTCCTGCTCGGCCAGCCCATGGTCGGGCAGCACCTCGCGCAACTTGCCGAGCACGAGCGAGTCGTTGGCCACATAGCGCGGCATGAGCGCCACGCCCATGCCTTCGCGCGCCGCGGCCAGCACGGCGGACAGGTTGTTCGAGCGAAAGCGGCCCGACACCGCCACATTGACCGCATCGCCCTTGGGCGTGCGCATGCGCCACACTTCGTCGCCCACCACGCTGCTGTAGATGAGCGCGGCATGCCCGCTCAGGTCGTGCGCGCGTTTCGGCACGCCGTGCTTCCGAAGGTAGGCCGGTGACGCGACCATGACCCACGGGTTCATGCCGAGGAAACGCGCGCCGAGCGACGAATCGGCCAGCTTGCCCATGCGCACGGCCACGTCGATGCCCTGCGCGATCAGGTCCACATAGCGGTCTTCGAAGCTCAGGTCGAGCTGCACCTGCGGGTTGCGCCGCATGTACTCGAGCGCCAGCGGCACGACCACACGGCGCCCGAAAGCCACCGACGTGCCGATGCGCAGCAGCCCTTGCGCCTGGCCCTGCTTCAGCTGCACGATGTTGTCCGCCGCCTCGACATCTCGCACCACGGCCTTGCACTTCTCGTAGTAGAGCGCGCCCGGCTCGGTGAGGCTCACGCCGCGCGTGTTGCGGTTGAGCAGCCGCACCTTGAGCCGCGCCTCGGCGCCCGCGATCTGCTTGGTCACGGTGGGCTGCGTGGTGTTGAATTCGCGCGCTGCCTTCGAGAAGCTGCCGGTCTCGACCACGCGCACGAACATCTCCATTGCCAACAGTCTGTCCATCGCCGGATGGTAGCCGCTATTCCATGGCGGAATAGGTTTTATGGCCCGGCGCCCTCTTCTGCCGATGCCTCGATGTTTCCAGAATCGGTCGCTCCAAGGAGACAAAGATGACCCGAATGACCGCAGCCCAGGCCGCCGTACTGGTGATGGAGAAAGAAGGCGTGACGCAGGCCTTCGGCGTGCCCGGCGCCGCCATCAACCCGCTCTACGCCGCCCTGCGCAGACAGGGCAGCATCGCCCACATCCTCGCGCGGCATGTCGAGGGCGCCTCGCACATGGCCGAGGGCTACACGCGCGCCGTGGCCGGCAACATCGGCGTGTGCATCGGCACTTCGGGGCCGGCCGGCACCGACATGATCACGGGGCTGTATTCGGCCTGGGCCGACTCGATTCCGATCCTGTGCATCACCGGCCAGGCGCCGCGTGCGCGGCTCTACAAGGAAGACTTCCAGGCGGTCGACATCGAGTCGATCAGCAAGCCGGTCACCAAATGGTCGGTCACCGTGCGCGAGCCGGGCCAGGTGCCGCAGGTGTTCCAGCAGGCGTTCCACCTCATGCGCTCGGGCCGGCCCGGCCCTGTGCTGATCGACCTGCCGTTCGACGTGCAGATGGCGCAGATCGAGTTCGACATCGAGACCTACCAGCCGCTCGTGCCGTACAAGCCTGCGGCGACACGCGCACAGATCGAGAAGGCCCTCGCGATGCTCGACGCGGCGGAGCGGCCGCTGATCGTGGCGGGCGGCGGCATCCTCAACGCCGATGCGGCCGACCTGCTGGTGCGCTTCGCCGAAGCCACCGGCGTGCCGGTGATCCCGACGCTGATGGGCTGGGGCGCGATCCCCGACGACCACCCGCTGATGGCCGGCATGTGCGGCCTGCAGACCAGCCACCGCTACGGCAACGCGACCATGCTCGCGAGCGACTTCGTGCTCGGCATCGGCAACCGCTGGGCCAATCGCCACACCGGCTCGGTCGAGGTCTACACCAGGGGCCGCACCTTCGTGCACGTCGACATCGAACCGACCCAGATCGGGCGCGTGTTCACGCCCGATTTCGGCATCGTGTCGGACGCGAAACTCGCGCTCGAGCAGTTCGTCGAGGTCGCCGAACGGATGAAGGTGGAGAACCGGCTGCGCGACCGCGCGCAGTGGGCCGGCGAGTGCCGCGACCGCAAGAAGACGCTGCTGCGCAAGACCAACTTCGCCGATGTGCCGATGAAGCCGCAGCGGGTCTACCAGTGCATGAACAACAACTTCGATCGCGACACCTGCTACGTGAGCACCATCGGGCTCTCGCAGATCGCGGCGGCGCAGTTCCTGCACGTCTACAACCCGCGCCACTGGATCAATTGCGGGCAGGCCGGGCCGCTGGGCTGGACGATTCCGGCAGCACTCGGCGTGCGGGCAGCCGACCCGACGCGCAGGATCGTCGCGCTCTCGGGCGACTACGACTTCCAGTTCATGATCGAAGAGCTGGCCGTCGGCGCGCAGTTCAAGCTGCCCTACATCCACATCGTGGTGAACAACAGCTACCTCGGGCTGATCCGCCAGAGCCAACGCGGTTTCGAGATGGACTACTGCGTGCAGCTCGCTTTCGACAACATCAATGCGGGCCCCGGTGCCGGCATCGAGGCTGGCTACGGCGTCGATCACATGAAGGTGGTGGAAGGCCTGGGCTGCAAGGCGATCCGGGTGTGCAAGCAGGAAGAAATGACGCCCGCCATCGAGCGTGCCGAGGCGCTGATGGCCGAATTCAGCGTGCCGGTGGTGATCGAGGTGATGCTGGAGCGCGTCACCAACATCGCGATGGGCACCGAGATCGACGCCGTCAACGAGTTCGAGCCCCTGGCCGAAGGCATGGACGACGCGCCGACCGCCCTCGCCGTGGCGATGCTGGACTGAGGACGCGCACCATGCCCAGATTCGCTGCCAACCTCACGATGCTCTTCACCGAGCTGCCTTTCATGCAGCGTTTCGAGGCCGCCGCCAAGGCGGGCTTCGACGCCGTCGAATACCTGTTCCCCTATGCCGTGCCGAAGAAGGAACTGGTCGCCGCGCTGCGCGAGAACGCGCTGCAGCAGGTGCTGCACAACCTGCCGGCCGGCGACTGGGAGGCGGGCGAGCGTGGCATTGCCTGCCATCCGAACCGCGTGGCGGAGTTCCGCGAGGGTGTCGCTCGCGCGATCGACTACGCCACCGCACTCGGCTGCGCCCAGCTCAATTGCCTGGTCGGCAAGATGCCGGTGGGCGCGGCGCTGCACCAGGTGCAACCCACGCTCGTGGAGAACCTGCGTTTCGCGGCGCGCGAGCTGCAGGCCGCCGGCATCCGCCTGCTGATCGAGCCGGTCAACAGCTTCGACATTCCGGGCTTCCTGCTCACCCGCACCGACCAGGCGCTGGCCTTGATGGACGAGGTGGACTCGCCCAACCTGCGGCTGCAGTACGACATCTACCATGCGCAGCGCATGGAGGGCGAGCTCGGCGCCACGCTGGCCAGGTACCTGCCGCGCATCGGCCACATCCAGCTGGCGGACAACCCCGGCCGCGGCGAACCCGGCACGGGCGAGATCAACTACCCATGGCTTTTCAGGCACATCGACGCCATCGGCTACACGGGCTGGATCGGCTGCGAATACCGGCCGCGCGCGACCACCATGGCCGGCCTCGACTGGCGCACCGCGCTCACGCACTGACACACGACACGAAACATGACACGCACCACCTCGCAGAAGATCGGCTTCATCGGCCTCGGCATCATGGGCGCGCCCATGGCCGGGCACTTGCTCGACGCCGGTCATGCGCTCTTCGTCCACACGCGCAGCGCGACGCCCGAACCCTTCGCGTCGCGCGCCACGGTCTGCGCATCGGCCACGGAAGTCGCCCAGCGGGCCGACATCGTCTTTCTCATGCTGCCGGACACGCCCGACGTGGAGAAGGTGCTGTTCGGCGACGGCGGCGTCGCGGCCGGCCTGGTGAAAGGCAAGCTGGTCGTCGACTGCAGTTCGATCGACCCGATCGCCACGCGCGACTTCGCGCAGCGCATCGCCACACTCGGCTGCGGCTATGTCGACGCGCCGGTGTCCGGTGGCGAAGTGGGCGCCAGGGCCGCCAGCCTCACCATCATGTGCGGCGGCGCGCAGACGGACTTCGAGCGCGCACACCCGCTGCTCGGCAAGATGGGCAAGAACATCACGCTGGTCGGCGAGGTCGGCGCGGGCCAGATCACCAAGGTGGCCAACCAGGTCATCGTCGCGCTCAACATCGCCGCCGTCTCGGAGGCGCTGGTGTTCGCCTCGAAGGCCGGCGCCGATCCGGCCCGGGTGCGGCAGGCACTGATGGGTGGCTTTGCGAGCTCGCGCATCCTCGAAGTGCACGGCGAACGCATGATCCAGCGCACTTTTGCGCCGGGCTTCCGCATCGCGCTGCACCAGAAGGACTTGAACCTGGCGCTGCAAAGCGCGCGTGCGCTCGGCGTGGCGCTGCCGCAGACCGCCGGCGCGGCACAGCTCATGAATGCGTGCGCGGCATTGGGCCACGGGCAGGCCGACCACTCGGCGCTGATCTGCGCGCTCGAAGCGCTCGCGCAACATCCGGTTGCAGCCGGCCAGGCCTGAAGGGCCCGGCAGCACGGCGCCATCGTGGTTCCCACTACCGGAAGTGCTGGCCTTTTCGGGTAGCCTTCCCGATGGACCAGAGAACCAAGGAGACTTTCATGGCCGCCCCCCTGTCACCGGCAGAAGAAGCCCTGCGCGAAGCAGCCCGCGAATACCACCGCAGCCCCGTCAAGGGCAAGATTTCCATCACGCCCACCAAGCCGTTGATGAACCAGCGCGACCTGTCGCTGGCCTACTCTCCCGGCGTGGCGTATCCCTGCCTGGACATCGAAGCCGACCCCTCGCTGGCCGCCGAGTACACCTCGCGCGGCAACCTGGTGGGCGTGGTCACCAACGGCACCGCCGTGCTGGGCCTCGGCAACATCGGCCCGCTGGCCAGCAAGCCGGTGATGGAAGGCAAGGGATGCCTGTTCAAGAAGTTCGCCGGCATCGACGTGTTCGACATCGAGCTGGCCGAGAACGACCCCGACAAGCTGGTCGACATCATCGCGGCGCTCGAACCCACGCTCGGCGGCATCAACCTCGAGGACATCAAGGCACCCGAGTGCTTCTACATCGAAAAGAAGCTGCGCGAGCGCATGAACATCCCGGTGTTCCATGACGACCAGCACGGCACCGCGATCATCTCGGCGGCCGCATTGATCAACGGGCTGGAGCTGGTCGGCAAGAAGATCGAGGACGTCAAGATCGCCGTATCGGGCGCCGGTGCCGCGGCCATCGCATGCCTGGACGTGATGGTCGGCATGGGCGCCAAGGCCGCCCACATCTTCGCGGTCGACTCCAAGGGGCTGATCTACGAAGGGCGCCCGGGCGGCTTCGACGAATCCAAGCAGCGCTATGCCCAGAAGGACACCGGCGCGCGCACGCTGGCCGACGTGATGAAGGACGCCGACGTGTTCCTCGGCTGCTCGGCGCCCGGCGTGGTGACGCAGGACATGGTCAAGAGCATGGGCACGCAGCCGATCCTGCTGGCGCTGGCCAATCCGGAGCCCGAGATCCGGCCGGAACTCGCGAAAGCTGTGCGGCCCGACTGCATCATCGCCACCGGCCGGTCGGACTATCCGAACCAGGTCAACAACGTCCTCTGCTTCCCGTACATCTTCCGCGGCG
This sequence comes from Variovorax sp., assembly GCA_004211245.1. Lineage (GTDB taxonomy): Bacteria > Pseudomonadota > Gammaproteobacteria > Burkholderiales > Burkholderiaceae_C > Variovorax. The sequence continues at coordinate 9,278 of SEGN01000026.1, read as the reverse complement.
CGCTGGACTGCGGTGCCAGCAAGATCACGGAGGAGATGAAGCTGGCCTGCGTGCGCGAGATCGCGGAACTCACCAAGGCCGACATCAGCGAGGAGGTGGCCACCGCCTATGCCGGGCAGGAACTCATCTTCGGCCCGGACTACATCATCCCGAAGCCGTTCGACTCGCGGCTCATCCTGCGCATCGCGCCGGCGGTGGCGAAGGCGGCGGCCGCCTCGGGCGTGGCGGCACGGCCGATCGAGGACATGGAGGCCTACCGCCAGCATCTCTCGCGCTTCGTCTACCAGACCGGCATGTTCATGCGCCCGGTGTTCACCGCCGCCAAGCTGGCCGCGGCCAAACGCGTCGCCTATGCCGAAGGCGAGGACGACCGCGTGCTGCGCGCCGCGCAGCTCGCCGTGGACGAAGGCCTGGCCCGTCCCATCCTCATCGGCCGCCCGGCGGTGATCGAGGCCCGCATCAAGAAGGCCGGCCTGCACCTGCGCACAGGCATCGACGCCGACATCGTCGACCCCGAGAACGATCCGCGCTTTCGCACCTACTGGGAGGCGTACCACAAGCTGATGGGCCGACGCGGCATCACGCCCGAGGCTTCCAAGGCGATGGTGCGGCGCTCCAACACCACCATCGCCGCGCTGATGGTGCACCTGGGCGATGCCGACGCCATGCTGTGCGGGCTGGTCGGGCGCTTCGACAGCCACCTCAAGATCCTCGGCCAGCTGCTCGGCAGCAAGCGCGGCGCGCCGGGGTTCGCCGCGCTGAACGCGCTGACGCTCGACCGCGGCACACTGTTCATCGCCGACACGCATGTCAACGAGGACCCGAGCGCCGAGATGCTGGCCCACATCGCGGTGATGGCAGCCGAGGAGGTGCGCCGCTTCGGCCTGCCGCCCAAGGTGGCGTTCCTGTCGCACTCCAACTTCGGCAGTTCGGAGCGCGCCTCCGCACGCAAGATGCGCATCGCGCGCGATCTGTTCGCGCAAATGGCGCCCGACATCGAATGCGACGGCGAGATGCACGGCGATTCGGCGCTGTCCGAGGAGGTGCGCCATACCGCCATGCCCGACACCACGCTGACGGGCGAGGCCAACCTGTTGATCTGCCCGAACCTCGACTCCGCCAACATCCTCTACAACGTGCTGAAGATGACCGGTGCCAACGGCATCACGGTGGGACCGATCCTGCTGGGTGCTTCGCATTCGGCCCACGTGCTCACGCCCTCGGCCACCGTGCGACGCATCGTGAACATGACGGCGCTGGCGGTGGCCGACGCGAACATCGGCAAATAAGGGTCGACGCACCGGACTGGCCCTGCGGCGCACCGTTGCAGGGCCTTTTTGCGTTGCGCGCGGGTTCGCACCAAGTGCGTGCGGGCACCGTTTTTGCTTGAATCCGGTGCACTCACTTCCCAAACCGGATCTTCCGCATGAACAAGCGCCAACTGCTTCAATCCTTCCTTGCCGCCTCGGCTCTCAGCTTGGGTCTCGGCGCCTCCGCCCAGACCATGACGCCGATCAAGTTCCAGCTCGACTGGCGCTTCGAAGGCCCGGCTGCCCTGTTCCTGCACCCGGCCGCCAAGGGCTACTTCAAGGCCGCGGGGCTGGACGTGACCATCGACGCCGGCAACGGCTCGGGCGGCACCGTGACCCGCGTGGCCTCCGGCGCCTACGAAATGGGCTTTGCAGACCTGGCGGCGCTCATGGAGTTCCATGCCAACAACCCCGACAGCCCGAACAAGCCGGTCGCGGTCATGATGGTCTACAACAACACCCCGGCCTCGGTCATGGCGCTCAAGAAGAGCGGCATCACCAAGCCGGCCGACCTCGCCGGCAAGAAGCTCGGCGCTCCGGTGTTCGACGCGGGCCGGCGCGCGTTCCCGATCTTCGCCAAGGCCAACAACATCGGCGCGGTCAACTGGACCGCGATGGACCCGACGTTGCGCGAAACCATGTTGATGCGCGGCGACATCGACGCCATCACCGGCTTCACCTTCACCTCGCTGCTGAACCTCGAGGCGCGTGGTGCCAAGGCCTCCGACGTGGTGGTGCTGCCCTACCCCGACTACGGCGTGAAGCTGTACGGCAACGTGATCATCGCGTCGCCCAAGCTCATCAAGGAGAACCCGGCCGCCGTCAAGGCGTTCCTGTCGGCGTTCACCAAGGGCGCGAAGGAGGTGCTCGCGAGCCCGGCCGTGGCGATCGAATCGGTCAAGGCACGCGACGGCATCATCAACAGCGAACTCGAAACGCGCCGCCTCAAGCTGGCGATCGACACCGTCATCAACAGCCCCGACGCACGCGCCGAGGGCTTCGGTGCGGTCAACCCGGCTCGCCTCTCGCTGATGGCCTCGCAGGTGTCGGACGCCTTCAACACCAAGAGCCGCGTGAATGCCGACGCCGTCTGGAACGGCACGCTGCTGCCGCCGGTCGCCGAACTCGCCATCCTGAAGAAGTGATGGCAGCCGCCCCGACGGACATCGCCGCACCCTTCGTCGACTTCCAGGACGTCTGGCTCGCCTACAACGAAGAACTGCTGCGCGCCAACCACTTCGCGGTCGAGGCCATCGACCTGAAGGTCAAGCGCGGCGAATTCATCGCCATCGTCGGGCCTTCGGGGTGCGGCAAGTCGACCTTCATGAAGCTCACCACCGGCCTGCGCATGCCCTCCATGGGCAGGATCCGCATCGACGGTGCACCCGTGACCGGCCCGCTCAAGATCTCCGGCATGGCCTTCCAGGCACCGTCGCTGCTGCCCTGGCGCACCACCGTGGACAACGTGCTGCTGCCGCTGGAGATCGTCGAGCCCTACCGCTCCACTTTCAAGAGCAAGCGCAAGGAATACGAAGAGCGGGCGCGCAGGCTGCTGCAGAAGGTCGGCCTGGCAGGCTACGAGGACAAGTTCCCGTGGCAGCTTTCCGGCGGCATGCAGCAGCGCGCCAGCATCTGCCGCGCGCTGATCCACGAACCCAAGATGCTGCTGCTGGACGAGCCCTTCGGCGCGCTCGACGCCTTCACGCGCGAAGAACTCTGGTGCATCCTGCGCGACCTGTGGACCGAGCAGCAGTTCAACGTGATCCTGGTCACGCACGACCTGCGCGAGTCGGTCTTTCTGGCGGATACGGTCTACGTGATGAGCAAGTCACCGGGCCGCTTCGTGGTGAAGCGCGAGATCGAGCTGCCGCGCCCGCGCGAACTCGAACTCACCTACACCAAGGAGTTCACCGACATCGTGCTCGAGCTGCGCGGCCACATCGGCGCCATCCGCAACACCGGCATCAGTGCCGCGGCAACCGCAGCGGCGGTGGCGTCATGACGAAGAATTCGAAGCAGATCGAAAGCTGGTCGCCCTGGATCCTGCTGGTCGCGGTCATCCTGCTGTGGGAGATCATCTGCCGCGGCTTCGGTGTCTCGGAGTTCATCTTTCCGAGCCCCTCGCGCATCTGGACGCAATTCTGGGAGTTCAAGGAGATCATCGCCGGCCACGCCTGGCGCACCTTCTGGGTCACGATGGCGGGTTTCGGCCTGGCAATCGTGGTGGGCGTGCTGCTCGGGTTCGTGGTCGGCAGCTCGCGCCTCGCCTACGCGGCGATGTACCCGCTCATGACGGCCTTCAACGCGCTGCCCAAGGCGGCCTTCGTGCCGATCCTGGTGGTGTGGTTCGGCATCGGCGTCGGGCCGGCGATCCTCACGGCGTTCCTCATCAGCTTCTTCCCGATCATGGTGAACATCGCCACCGGCCTGGCCACGCTCGAACCCGAACTGGAAGACGTGCTGCGCGTGCTCGGTGCCAAGCGCTGGGACGTGCTGATGAAGATCGGCCTGCCGCGCTCGATGCCCTACTTCTACGCATCGCTCAAGGTGGCGATCACCCTGGCGTTCGTCGGCACCACGGTGTCGGAGATGACGGCCGCCAACGAGGGCATCGGCTACCTGCTGATCTCGGCCGGCTCGGCCATGCAGATGGGGCTGGCTTTTGCCGGGCTCATGACGGTCGGTGCGATGGCAATGGGGATGTACGAGCTGTTCAGCGTGATCGAGAAGCGGACCACCGGGTGGGCGCACCGGGGGTCGCAAGGCGAATGACGGACGCGCAGATCGCCAAGGCGCTGCGCCGCGCCGACGCCGTCGCGCGGCGCGCCATGGCGATGGGGCGTCATCCCTTCGGCGCGGTACTGATCGCGCCCGATGGCGAGACGGTGCTTGCCGAGCAAGGGAACATCGACACGGTGAACCATGCCGAGGCCACGCTGGCGCGCCACGCGGCAGACAACTGGCCGGCGGACTATCTGTGGCAGTGCTCGCTGGTCACGACGTTCGAGCCTTGCGCGATGTGTGCCGGCACCAGCTACTGGGCCAACATCGGCCGCGTGGTGTACGGTGCGCAAGAATCAGCGCTGCTGGCACTCACAGGCGCCCACCCCGAGAACCCCACCCTCAGCCTGCCCTGCCGCGAAGTATTTGCACGCGGGCAGAAGTCCGTCGAGGTGATCGGGCCGGTGCCGACGCTCGAAGACGAGATGATCGCCACGCACCGGGGATTCTGGGAGCAGCGCGAAAGTTGATTCGCGGGCCTACAGAATCGTCACCCGATCACGCCCCGCGTCCTTCGAACGCTGCAACAGCCTTTCCACGCGCTGCATGAAGCCGTCCGCGGTCTCGTCGGGCAGGACCTGCACCGCGCCGATGCTGAGGGTCAACGGCTCATGGCCGATGTCGCGCAGGCGCTCGCGCAATTGCTCGGCATGCAGGCGCGCCTGTTCCAGGTTGCAGTCGTACAGCAGCAGGCCGAAGCGCTTGCCGCCCTCGCGGCTCGCGACGTCCAGCGGCCGGCGCGCGAAGCTGCCGACCACCTTCGTGATCTCGACCAGCGTCCGGTCGCCGGCCTCGCGCCCATGGCGCCGGTTGTAGGCTCGGAAGTGATCGACGTCCATCAGCACGAAGCTGAGGCTGACGCTGTCGCGTATCGCCTGCAGGCGTGCCGTCTGCGTCAGGCGATGCGTGCCGCGCCGGGTGTAGAGGCCGGTCAACGGATCGACGAAAGCTTGCCGCGACAAGAGGCCGTGCAACAGGAACTGCTCGCGGTAGAGGCGCTCGCCGAGGTAGCCGCCCGTCGCGGCGAGCCCTGTCGCGCCCCATAGCGCGGCCAGTGCCAGGGACGTGCCCGCGAACGGCGTCGAGCGCGGCAACAACACGGCGAGCAGGGTGCCGCCGATGGCCATGGCCAGCGCCAGCACCAGGCTGCGGCGGAACACCAGCCCCAGCGGGAAGAAGCAGGCAGCGGTGACTGCGATCAGCCCGAGTGCAATTCCGGGCAAGGCGGCGCCGCCGGCACCGGCCTGCACAGCGAGCAGACCGAGCGCGACCGCCATCGCGACCAGCACGCCGGTCGACACGCGATCGGTGCGCACCGCCCAACGGGGTGTGCGCAACAGCACCAGGCCCGCGCACAACACCGCCAACATGGCGCCCTGGACGGCCCACAGGCGCAGGTCCGCGGAGAAGGAGCGCGTGGCCAGCATGAGCAGGCCGACCGGCCCGAACACGGTCCAGCCGAACAAGCCCGCCACCACGCAGAAAGCGGCCGGGCGCCGCTGGACGGAGCGCACGTGTTCCACATACTCGCGCTCCAGATCGGGGGTGAAGCGCAACGCCGAACAACCTTGCGCAAGCTGCTGTGCATAAGGTCCGGCGGCGGCATCGTCCTGCAGTACGCGCGGGTCGAAGCGCAGCCGCGGGTCGGCATCGGGCCGGCGCACCTCGCGCTCCTCGACCCAGTGCGAACGCGGGCCATACAGGTCGTTGGCCGTCTTGACGATGATGGCCAGGTCGCGCCGCACCTCGGGCGTCGCCGGGCTCCAGTCCCGGTGGGCTTCGATCTCGTGATCGGTGTGTTGCACATGCGCGTGCCAGCACAAACGAATTTGCCGCATGAATGGATGGGTCTCAGGATTCGGGTTTCGTGATGTCTTCGGTACGGCCCCAGGGCGGCGCCCCTTCGAAGCCGGTCGTCCAGGCCGGGATTTCCCCCGGGGACATCGGTCTGGCGATGGCGAAGCCCTGGCCCAATGTACAACCGAGCGAAAGCAGGGCCTCGCCATGGGCCACGGATTCGACGCCTTCCGCGATCACCAGCCGGCCGAGCCGCTGCGCCATGAACAGGATGCCCTGCACGATCGCGCGATCCGCATCGTTGTGCAGGAGGCCGCGCACGAACGATCGGTCGAGCTTGAGCGCCGCAACCGGCAACTCGCGCAGCCAGGTGAGCGATGCATGGCCGGTGCCGAAATCGTCGAGGGCAGTGGCGACGCCGAGCGCCTCGCACTGGCCGACGACGCCGGCCATCTGCGTCAGGTCGTCGATGGCGGTGCTCTCCAGGATTTCGAGTTCCAGCAACGGGGTGCCGAGCTGCGCATGCGGCTGCAACGCCGCCGCCAGTCGACCCGCGAAGCCGGGCTGGAGCAGTGTGCGCGGGCTGATGTTGACGCTGACCGGCAGCGGCGTGCGGTGCGCCGCCCAGGAGGCTGCCTGCCGCAGCGCCTCGCCCACTGCCCAAACATCCAGGTGCTCCACCAGCGCATGGTCCTCGATGAGTGGAATGAACGCGGCAGGCTGCAGCACGCCGCGCTGCGGATGCTGCCAGCGCACCAGCGCCTCGGCGCCGACGACGCGTCCACGCCGCATGTCGACCTTTGGCTGATACGCCAGGATGAACTGGTCCGCGTCGAGCCCGTGCCGCATTTCGCGGACCTCGTCGGACGTTGCAACGCGATGCGGCATTTCAGCCTGCCGGCGACCCGCGGCTCGCGGCGTAGTGCCGCGCCTTGTCGACGTACATCGACCGGTCGGCGCGCTGCGAGGCTTCGTCGAGCGAGCCGCCCGCGGCGCAGGTGGCCCAGCCGATCGAAAAGCTGAGCGTGTGGCCGCTGTTGCCCGCGTAGAACTGGTTGTTGAGTTCGAGCAGCGAGACGATGCGGTCGCGCATGGCCTCAGCGCCGCGTTCGTCGGTGGTCGGCAGCAGCACGGCGAACTCGTCGCCCCCCACCCGCGCCGGCCAGCCCGGAGAATCCACCGCCTTCGACAGCACCTCCCCGGCGCGTCGCAGCAAGGCATCGCCGGCAGCGTGCCCGTTCTCGTCGTTGACGCGCTTCAGGCCGTTCAGGTCGATGGACAGGATGGATACCGGCCACGGCCCCTTGCGCGCGAGGCGGTTGAGTTCATCGGTGTAGAACGCGCGGTTGCACAGCTGCGTGAGCACGTCGTGCTTGCCGAGGTACTCCAGGTAGGCCTCGGCCTTCTTGCGCGCGGTGATGTCCACCAGCGAAACCAGCACCAGATCCCAACTGTCGAGATGCGTCTCGAGCACGGTGAACTGCATGTGGATGTTGATCAGCTCGCCGCCCAGCGTGTAGTTGATGACCTCGCGCTGCTGCGAGGTCTTTCGGTCCCAGAGGTCGCGCAGCTGCTCGGCGAACGAGTCGTGCATCTCGTCGCGGAACACCTTCGGAATGTTGTGCAGAAGATCGGGCTTGCTGGCGGCACCGAACATGCGGAGCGTCTCGTGGTTGATGTCGATCACGCGGATTTCCTGCATGCAGCGCGAGACGAATTCGGGGTGCACCTTGATGAAGGTCGCGAAGTCGGTGATGCCGCGACGTCGCACGTCGTCCAGCAGGCGCTTGACGGCGCTGAAATCCTCCACCCAGAGCGAGACGGGGGAATGGTCGAACAGGCCGCGCGCGTAACGCTCGCTCTCGGCCCGCTCGCGGTCGGCGGCCAGGCGCTCGCTCTCGTCTTCCAGCGAAACCAGCACGCGATCCCACGCTTCTTCGTGGCCCGGCAGCACGCGCACGCGCACGTGAACGTCGAGGCGGCGCCCGTCGAGCGTGTAATTGACCGTGTGGTTGTCGAAACTCAGGCGGCCCTGCCAGAGTTGCGCCAGTTCGTGCTTCACAGAGCCCGCCATGTCGTCGCGGAACACGCTGGCCAGGCCGACCATCAGGGCGTCCTGATCGGGCGCCGCAAAAAGCGCGAGAGTCTGCTGGTTGACCCGCAGCACCCTGAACTGGGCCATGCACTCGCGCACATGCGCCATGTCGGCGTCGAGGTGCGCCGCCAGGTCAGTGACCCCTTCGGCGCGCCAACGGTCGAACAGCTTCTTCAGCCCGCTGTAGTCCTCGAGCCAGAGCGACACCGGCGCGAGATCGAACATGGACTCCAGGTCGGCGGCGGGTGGCAGTGCGGTGGCGTTCATCGGGTGCGGGATGGCGGATCGAAAGGCGGCGGCTGGCAGCGTGATTGTGTCTCTTCACGCCCCGCCATAGCGCTCGGTGCGAATCACGGGCGCCGGCACACCGGCATCCAGCAATCCGACGGTGACGGCTTCGACAAAGCGGTTCGAGCCGCAGACGAACACCTGGGCAGGACGCTGCCCCCAGGCCGCCAGCAGCGCACGCAGTGCGGCACTGTCGATTCGGCGCCCCCGATCGCGCTCGCGCAACGGCGCTTCGCGGGTGGTGACTGCAACCCAGGTGAACGACGGCGCGGTCGCTTCCAGCGCCCGCAATTCGTCGGCGAAAGCCAGTTCGGCCGAGGTGCGTGTGGAGTACACCAGCATCAGCGGCGTGGCGCGCGCGCTGCCGGCCCAGTCGCGCACCATCGCCATCAACGGCGCGACGCCGGAACCGCCGGCCACCAGCAGCAGCGGCCCGCCGTCCGCCGGACGCCAGATGAAATGGCCTCCCAGCGGACCGCGCAGCTCGATCGTGTCGCCGGGCAGCGCGATGTCATGAAAGAACAGCGAGACCTCGCCGTCGTCGAGCCTTTCGATCAACAGTTCGATCTCCGATGCACCCGGCGCCGAGGCGATCGAGTAACTGCGCCGGGCCTCGTAGCCGTCTTCCGCCGTCAGTCGCACATCCACGTGCTGGCCGGCGACGTGGCGTGCGAGCGGCGTGGTTAAAAAAAACCGCTTGAGCCGCGGCGTGGCCGGCTCGACGCGGTCGATGCGGCTTTCGACCCACGCGCTCACGGGTCGTCCGAATAGCGCTGCTGCCGCCACGGGTCGCCATACATGTGATAGCCACGCAGTTCCCAGAAGCCGGCCTCGTCGCGCGGGGTGAACTTCAGGCCCTTGAGCCACTTGGCACTCTTCCAGAAGTACAGGTGCGGAACCAGAAGGCGCGCAGGTCCGCCATGCTCGGAGGCGAGCGGCTGGCCGTCGAAATGCGTGGCGACCATCGCCCTGCCGCCAACGAGGTCGGCCACGGGCACGTTCGTGTC
>SEGN01000714.1 GCA_004211245.1 Variovorax sp. | reverse complement strand
CTGGTGATCAAGGTCAAGAGCGGCATCGAGAGCGAACAGGCCAAGAAGATCACGCGCGTGGTCAAGGACAGCAAGCTCAAGGTGCAGGCCGCGATCCAGGGCGATGCGGTGCGCGTGACCGGTGCCAAGCGCGATGACCTGCAGGCGGCCATGGCCCTCATCAAGAAGGATCTGCCCGACATGCCGTTGACCTTCAACAATTTCCGGGACTGACCGCGTGAAAGCGCTCGTCGTTGCGCTGCTGCTGGCAGGCGGCACGCTGATGGCCCACGCCGACTCGGTGATGCTCACCGGCACCATCGGCAGCCGCGCGATCCTGATCGTGAACGGCGGTGCGCCCAAGACCGTGGCGGTCGGCGAGACCTACCAGGGTGTGCGGCTGGTGTCGGTGCAGCCCGACCAGGCCCAGGTCGAGGTCGACGGCAAGCGCGTGGGCCTGCGCATGGACTCGCCGGTCAGCGTGGGCGGTGGCGGCGGCCCGCGCGCAGGCGGCACGCGCATCGTGCTGCCGGTCGACAGTCGCGGCCACTTCATGACGGCAGGTGCCATCAACGGCCGGCCGGTGAGTTTCATGCTCGACACGGGTGCCACCACGGTCGCCATGTCGGCGGCGGACGCCACGCGCATCGGGCTCGACTTCGAGAAAGGCCAGCCCGTGCGCATGAACACGGCGAACGGCGTGGCGCAAGGCTGGCTATCGCGTGCGGCTCGCGTCGGTGCGGGTGGGCGACGTGGAGGTCTACGACGTGGACGCCATCGTGTCGCCGCAGCCCATGCCCTTCGTGCTGCTCGGCAACAGCTTCATCGGCCGCTTCTCGATGCGGCGCGATTCCGACCAGATGGTGCTGGAAAAGCGCTTCTAGGGGCAGCCGACGCCCTCGGCTCAAACCGTTTCGGCCCGGCCCTCGGACCGTGCGGCGCAGGCCCGGAAACTGGCGTTGCGTTCGTCCAGTGCCGCCTGCGTCATGGGCACCATGATGGGTGCGCCCTCGTGGGCAAACGCCTGGCACTGCTCGACATAGGGACGCAGCTGCGCGTGATAGGCCGGGGACGCAGCGCTCGCGTCGCCGTTGCATTCAGTCCAGGTTTTCGCGAGCAGTTCTGCAGACACCATGGCCAGCGTGGTTCCCATGCCGGACAACAGGGCGGCGCAGTGCCCTGCGTCGCCGATCACCGCGACGTTGCCGCGCATCCAGTGCGGCATGTGCGTCTGACTCACCGAGTCGAAGTAGAAGCCCCGGGCGGCAGGGTCGGTGAACGCTGCGCACAACGCCGGCACCTGCCAGGCGTCGACCCGGGAGAGAAAGTCACCGATCAGCCTGCGCTGAACGGCGAGGTCGCGATAGTCGTAGCTCAGTTCGGGACTGGCTGCCAGCATGAGCCCCTGCGGCCCGTCGCCCGCATCGCGCACGGCAATGGTCAGGCCCGGGACATTGAGCATGGCACGCTGCCACTCCCGGTCCGTCGGAAGGTCCACGAGCGCGACGTAGTAGCCGAAGTGCCGGACATAGTCTTTCTCGGGACCGAAGGCGAGCTTGCGCACCCTGGAGTGAAGACCGTCGGCGCCCACGACAAGGTCGTAGCGGCCTTCGCG
>SEGN01000259.1 GCA_004211245.1 Variovorax sp. | reverse complement strand
TCCACTGCCGCATTCTTCGGCAGGCTGTACACGCCCACCGAAGTGCGCGTGTGCACGCCGGCCTCACCGAACACGCGGTGCAGCAGATCGGAGGCGGCGTCGGCGACCTCGCTCTGTTGCGTGAAGTCGGCCGTGCTCTGGATGAACACCGTGACGCGCAGCACGCGCTCGACCGCGTCCAGCGAGCCGAGCGTCTGGCGCAGGATGGCCAGCGCGCGCAGGGTACAGATCTGCGCGGCGAGCCGGGCCTGCTCGAGCGAGACCGCGTCGCCGACGCGGCCGGTGACCACCACCGTGCTGCCCACACGCGGCACCTGCCCGCTGAGGTAGACGGTGCGGCCCTCGCGCACGGCCGAGGCATAGTGGCCGCCGACGCGGATCTCGCCCTCGAAGCTGTGGCCGAGTTCGGCGGCGACCTGGTCGGCAATCCGGTCGCGTGCCGGCGTGGTGCTCATGCGATCTCCTTTTGGGGGTGCGGCAGGCCCTGCTTGACGAGGCGCCGCAGCGCCTGCCACGCGGCAAACCAGGCCGGCAGGCGACGGTGGCTCTGCACCTCGGCGTCGCCGCCCTGCGCACGGATTTCGACCCAGCCGCCGTGGTCGATCCGGCAGCTCTGGCCGGGCTCCAGCCTGACGACCGGCGCCACGACCGTTTCGCCCAGCCAGCGCATCGGCTGGCGCACGACCACGGTGCCGGCGTTCACCCGCAGCGTGGTGTGCGCGTCGAGCGGAATGTGCAACGCCTGATGCGGTTGCAAGCGGGTGATGAAGGTGGTGCAAGTCATCGAAGGCTCCTTGGTGCGAGGCCTCCATCGTCGGCCTGCAGGGTCGCAAGAAACAGGCACAGGCGGCGCGGATGCGACCGGAACAGGCGCGATGCGCCGGCCCCTGTTATGGTGGTTTTTGCCGAATCTGCATCTGTTTCAATCCCCTGACCGCAGGCCACCATCGGCCCATGCACATGTCGACCACGCCTCCGCTGTACCGCCGCCTGGCCACGCACTACCGTGGCGCGATCGAGGCCGGGTCGCTGCGCCCCGGCGAGCGCATGCCGTCGCTGCGCAACCTGATGCGGCTGCACGACATCAGCCTGTCGACCGCGCTGCAGCTGTGCCGCACGCTCGAGTCCGACGGCTGGGCCGAGGCACGCGACCGCTCCGGCTACTTCGTGCGCCAACCGAAGCGCCTGCGCATGGCGCCGATGGACGAGCCGCCGGCGGGCCAACGACCCGACCCGGCGCAGTACGTCGGCATCCACGCGCGGGTGTCGGCCTTCGTGGCGCAGCGGCGCGCCGCCGAGATCAAGCTCAACCTGTCGATTGCGCGCGCCGCGCCCCAGCTCTACCCGGCCGAGGCGCTGCGCAGCGGCATGAGCCGGGCGTTGCGCCTGCGCCCCGAGCTGCTCGCCGGCGTGCCGCCGCTGCAGGGTGACCCGGCCTTTCGCGCGGTGCTGGCCAAGCGCACGCTCGCGGCCGGCATGACGCTGGCGCCCGAGGATGTGCTGGTCACCAATGGCTGCATCGAGGCGCTGAACCTTGCGCTGCGTGCGGTCGCGAAGCCCGGCGACACCATCGCGGTGGAGTCGCCGACCTTCTACGGCCTGCTGCAGGTGCTCGAAAGCCTGGGCCTGCGCGCACTCGAAATCCCGACCAGCCCGCAGACCGGCCTGTCGATCGAGGCACTCGATCTGGCGCTGCAAACCTACGACGACATCAAGGCGGTGGTGGTGATCCCGCACCTGCAGAACCCGCTCGGCAGCGTGATGCCCGATGCGCACAAGCAGCGGCTGGTGCGGCTGTGCGAGCGGCACGGCATTGCATTGATCGAAGACGACACCTACAGCGAACTGCTCGACGTCGACAGCGCGCCCCGCGCCATCAAGTCGTGGGACAAAGCCAGCGCGAATGGCAACGTGATCCATTGCGCGTCGCTGCACAAGATCCTGGCGCCCGGCATGCGGCTGGGCTGGATCGCGGCCGGCCGCTGGCAGCCGCGCGTGGAGATGCTCAAGTACGCGCAGACGCGCAACAACGAAGTGCTGTCGCAGATCGGCGCCGGCGAATTCATGGCCACCGGCGCCTACGACCGGCACCTGCGCCGGCTGCGCACCGCGCTGGCCGGCCAGCGCGAACGCACGGCCGAGGCCATCGCGCGCTACTTTCCCGCAGGGACGCGGCTGAACCTGCCCAATGGCGGCCTGCAGCTGTGGGTGGAACTGCCGGGTGGCCTGTCGTCCGAGCGGCTGTTCGACGCGGCCCTGCGCGAGGGCATCCTGGTGGCGCCCGGCTGGCTGTTCTCCAACACGGCGCGCACCGATCACTTCCTGCGCCTCAATTGCGGCTGGCCGTACGACGACGCACTCGACACCGGCCTGCGGCGATTGGGCGCCTTGGCCGCAGGGTCAACGCGGTCTGATTAGGCTCGCTCGATGCTCAAGAATCTCAAGGCACTCTTCGACGCCCTCAGTCCCGCCGCACCGGGCGAATCCGCCGCATCGGCGCAGCATCAGGTGAGGCTGTCAACGGCCGTGCTGCTGGTCGAGATGATGCGCGCCGATCCCGGGCTCGATGCGGCCGAGCGCGATGCCGTGGTGGCGGCCCTGCACGGCCAGTTCGACCTGCGCGCCGACGAGATCGACGCGCTGCTGGTGCTGGCCTCGCAGACCGCGCAGTCGGCCAACGACTACTTCAACTTCACGTCGCGCATCAACGACGCGTTCAGCATGGAGCAGAAGATCGACATGGTCGAGCACATGTGGCGCGTGGCGTATGCCGACGGGGTGCTCGGTGCCCACGAGAACCATCTGATGCGCCGCATGGCCGACCTGCTGTACATCCCGCAGGGCGCCTATGTGCACGCGAAGATGCGCGCGCAGCAAGCCTGACGGCGCGGCTGACGCTTCTAGCGATGCCGCGGCGCAGCCGAGTGCGCCACGCAGCCATGCGCCGTGTGTTGCGGGTGGGCGGCCAGCAGCGCCCGCGTGACGCCGTTCGTCCAGCCGAAGCCGTCCTGCAGCGGGTACTCGCCACCGCCGCCGCCGGCGGAGCTGTCCTCGTCCTGCTGGCGCAGCGCGTACTTTTCGACCAGCTTGCCCTCGCGCTCGTAGACCGCCGCCACCGTGGCCAGCCAGCGGTGCGCGATGGTCCTGGCCAGCGCTTCATGGCCATAAGCCCGCAGGCCATCGATCGCCATCCACTGCAATGCCGCCCAGCCGTTGGGCTGATCCCATTGCTGATCGCTCGCGCATTCGGTGGTCGAGAGTCCGCCCGGCGCGAGCAGGCGCGTCGCCACGGTGGCGGCGAGCGCTTCCGCCTGCGCCGGCCCGGCAAGCCCCGCGAACAGCGGCGCCACACACGCCGCCGTGAGGCAGGCACGCCGCCTGCCGAGCCGCCAGTCATGGTCGAAGAAAGCGCCCTGCGCGTCGTCCCACAGCAGTGCGTGGATGGCGCTGCCGCGTCGCTGGGCGCGCGCTGCAAAGTCGCTCGCCGTGGCAGCGTCGCCGGTCTCGGCAGCAAGCCGCGCGATGGTGCCTTCGAGCTTCCAGAGGAAGGCGTTGAGGTCGACCGGCACGATGTCGGTCGTGCAGATGTCGGCGAGCACCGAGCCTTCCCGTTCGGCCAGCCACCGGGTGCTGAAGTCCCAGCCCGATTCGGCCGCTGCGCGCAGGTGGCGGTACACCTCGCCCGCCTGGCGACCGCTGGCGTGCGCCGTGTTCACATCTTCGAGCCAGGCTTCCTCGCGCGGCATGTCGCGCTCGTCCCAATAGCGGTTGAGCCATTCGCCGCCGGGCATGCGCACCACGCGGCGTGCGGCGCAGCCGGGCGCCAGGCCTTCGCTGTCGCGCATCCACCAGGCGTGCTCCTGCTTCAACTGCGGCAGCAGGCCGGCCGCGTCGCAGGCCCCGAGCTTGCCGGCGAGCTCCACCATGAAGGCGAACAGCGGCGGCTGCGAGCGGCTCAGGTAGTAGGTGCGCGTGCCGTTGGGCACATGGCCGTAGACATCGATCAGGTGCGCGAAGTTGCCCACCATGTCACGCACGAGCTGCGCCTGTCCGCTTGCGCCGAGGCCCAGCATCGTGAAATAGGAATCCCAGTAGTACAGCTCGCGAAAGCGGCCGCCCGGCACCACATAGGGGTGCGGCAATTGCAGCGACGAACCGCCCGGCGGGTGCTGCATCGGATGCCGCGTGAGCACCGGCCACAGATCGTCGATGTGCGCGCAGAGCGGCTGGCCGGGCACGGACACATAGTCGGTCGGCGGCGGCTCGTGCAGTTCGAAATGGGCGCCGACGAACGCGGCGAGATCGAAGCCCGGCGCACGGCACTGCGCACGATAGGCCGCGAGGATCGCGTCCGGCTCGCCGCGCGGTGCGCAGTCGACGAAGGTCTTGCTGTCGCCGAACACGCGGCCGCCCTGCACGGCCGTGAAAAGCTCCTGGTAGCGATCGGCCGGCGTGA
>SEGN01000713.1 GCA_004211245.1 Variovorax sp. | reverse complement strand
TCGAGACCGAAGTGGGTGACCATGCGTTCGGCCATCATCGGCCCGATCCCCTTGATCAGCCCGGAGCCGAGGTAACGGCGTATGCCCGCGATGGTGGCGGGCAGCACGGTGGTGTAGGAGCGCACCTGGAACTGCTTGCCGTACTTCGCGTGGTTGCCCCACTGACCGGTCAGCCGCAAGCTCTCACCGATCTGGGCGCCGAGCAGCGGCCCGACCACGGTCACCATATCCGGGCCGGACCGCTCGGTGGCCAGGCGGGCGATGGTGTAGCCGGTGTCCTCGTTGGCGTAGGTGATCCGCTCGAGCACCCCCTCCAGCACCGCCTGGGGTGCGGCATCGGGCGAGGATCGCGCAACGGTCATGGTCATCATTGTGCCGAGCGCAACCGACACGATCAGCCGTGGCGCCCGGCCCGCCAGGCGTCCCAGATCCCGGCCGGAGCTCGCCCCTGCGCCGAAGAAGTACCACGCCGAGACCCACGAGCGTGCCGTACGGATACCTCGGGACCGGATCCGCAAGCACGCACGCCCGAAGATCGCCCCCGTCGCTCTGATGAGAGCTCACCACGGCACCGCCGCCACTCTCGGCGGTGCCGGCTATGGGCGGCGAAACGGTTCCTCGGCGCAGGTGGTCTCCGTCTACGCGCACCGCGACTACCGCCACCCCGAGCCGGGCGTGCACCGCTCGAAACAGCGGTCGCACAAAGGCGGCCGACCCCTCGACTGCTTCGACACCCTCCTCCCCGATTTCCGGCAATTCAACGACGGACGGCCGGACGTGGTGTGCATGGCCTACGACCGAAAGACGGTCGACTCGACCTGCCCATGCAGATCGTGGTCGTCCAGAGCCCGGGTCCGTGTCACTCATGATTTGTGCGGGGTGACTGCGGTAAAGAACATTTACGCAACGTCTCGCTCAAACCACGAGGTCAGCCTACTTTTTGCTCTGCAGAGCCCCAGCGCAGCGCCTCGACCATGGATTCTGTGCAGGTGAGCGCTGAAGATTCCGCGATGGGCAGGTGCCGGGCGGCCTCGGTAACAGCACAGCCGAGGATCGCGAAGTTGATCTTGTGCGAACACTGATACTGATCGGAACAGCCCTCGGCCTCGGCGCGGGCCTGGTGTGTACCAGCCTGTTCGCCTGGTGGCTGTCGTACCCGGTGCACGTCTACACCGCCAGCTACGAACCGCTCGGCTCCGACGAAACCATCGGGCGCATGGAATCGGTGAACCCCATCCCGTTTCTCGCGGCCGGCCTGATCATCAGCGCGGTCCTCGGAGCGATCTCCGGCTTCATTGCCGCCCACCGCGGCTGGCGGCTGACACAACACGGTGCCTGATGTCCGGTGTGCTCGAAGCGATGTCCCAGTCTCGTTCCCGTTCTGCGGTTAACGACGCCGGCCGCGGGACGGTGGTCTACACCGGGCGCCGCGCTCCTTCGTGGGCGGTGAGCAGCAGGTGATCGAACTGGGTGCGCAGATTCGTGCCAGTCTCGCACTGGCCGAATCCGGCGACGATCTGTTCGGCGAGGATGCGTAGCCGGGTGTTGGTCTGCTGGGAGCGCCAGATGAGGACGTCGAACGCCCGGCCGGCGGGGATGCCGTAGACCAGCATCAGCGCACCCTTGGCCTGCTCGATCACCGCCCGTGACTG
>SEGN01000025.1 GCA_004211245.1 Variovorax sp. | reverse complement strand
GCCACCTTGATGCCGGCGCCGCGCTTGGGCGGCTCGCTGACCTTGAGGGTCTTCAGGCGCGGCTTGACGTCCACGCCCAGGTCTTCGGGCTTGAACACGTCGAGCGTCTTCTTCTTGGCCTTCATGATGTTGGGCAGCGTGACGTAGCGCGGCTCGTTCAGGCGCAGGTCGGTCGTGATGACGGCCGGCAGCGTCAGGCTCAGCGTCTCCATGCCGCCGTCGACTTCGCGCGCCACGGTGACCTTGCCATCGGCCACGTCGACCTTCGAGGCGAAGGTGGCTTGCGGCAGGTCGGCCAAAGCGGCCAGCATCTGGCCGGTCTGGTTGGCGTCGTCGTCGATGGCCTGCTTGCCGAGAATGATCAGTTGCGGCTGTTCCTTGTCGACCAGCGCCTTCAGCAGCTTGGCCACGGCCAGCGGCTGCAGCTCTTCGGTGGTCTCGACCAGGATGCCGCGGTCGGCGCCGATGGCCATCGCGGTGCGCAGGGTTTCCTGGCACTTGGCATCGCCGCACGAGACGGCGATGACTTCGGTGACCACGCCCTTCTCCTTCAGGCGGACCGCTTCTTCGACGGCGATTTCGTCGAAGGGGTTCATGCTCATCTTGACGTTGGCGATGTCCACGCCCGAACCGTCACTCTTGACGCGAACCTTGACGTTGTAGTCGACGACCCGTTTGACAGGTACCAGAACCTTCATTGGTATGACTCCATTGAATTGCGAAACCGGGGATGCAGGGCAACCGTCCATTCTAGGGCGGCGCTGCGGCACGATCGTTCAAAATAGAACGACCGTGCTTTTCTCTGATTATAGGCGAGTGTCGCTCGCCGGGGGAACATTCGCGGGCAGCGATTCGACGCGCACCACGCGCTGCGGATAGGGAATGTCGATGCCCGCAGCCCGCAGCCCGTCGAGGATCGCGATGTTGATCGCCGAGCGAAGGTTGTCCTGACCCTTCTCCGGGTCGGCCACCCAGAAGTTGAGTTTGAATTCAAGGCCATCGGGAGCGAAGTTCATCAGGAACGCAATGGGCGCCGGGTCGCTCATCACGCGCGGCTGCGCCTTCGCGGCTTCGGCCAGGATCGACTGCACCTGCCCCACGTCGCTGTCGTAGCCCACCACGATGGTGGTCGCGATGTTGAACTTGCGGTCGGCCAGCGAGAGGTTCTCGACCCGGCTGGTGATGAGCGATTCGTTGGGCACGATGGCCTCGCGCCCGTTGCCGGCACGGATCAGCGTGTAGCGCGTCTTGATGTCGGTGATGCGGCCTTCGAAGCTGTCGACCTTCACGTTGTCGCCGATGCGGATCGACCGCTCCAGCAGGATCACGAAGCCGCTCACGTAGTTGGCGGCCAGTTTCTGCAGGCCGAAGCCCAGGCCCACGCCGAGCGCGCCGCCCAGCACCGACAGGGCCGTCAGGTCGACGCCCACCGCCGACAGCGCGAACAGCAGGCCGATCAGCAGCAGGAACGCCCGGATCGCGTTGGAGGCGACCTTGCGCATCGACAGGTCGGTGACCGCCTCGCTCAGAATGCGCTTCTCGATGGTGGCCGCGATCCACAGCGCGATCATGAGGACGACGCCGGCCGACAGCACCCCCTCGAAAATGGTTCGGACGCTGACGCGCGTCTTGCCGAAAGCGAGCGTGATCTGGTCGAGCTCGGCCAGCACGGGCGGCAACAGCCCGACGATCCAGAGCACCGCGGCAATCCAGGCGACCCATGAAATCGTGCGCTCGACCAGCTTGACGACCGCGGATGCGGGGTACACCGCCCGCAGCACGCGCGCGAACAGCCGGATGGCCGCGAGCGACAGGAATACCGAGACCGCGATGCGCAACAGCAGCACCGGCTGGAACCCCGAGACACCGCGCCGCGCCAGGTCGGTCAACAGAAGTGCGAGCAGCGGAAACAGCAGTCCGTCGAAAGTGCGCTGCCCGAACCAGATCGAGTCCTTCGCCTGGTCGCGTCCGAACCAGCGGGTGACACCCCACGCCAGGGCGACGCACGCCAGCAGCACCAGTGCTTCGATCGAGACGGTGCGCAGCTCGACCTGGTTCAGGCGTTGGTAGAAGTCATTGAGCATCTAGAGATCGGCCAGCACGCGGACATGCGCTTCGACGCTTCGCGCCAGGGCATCGAGGTTGTAGCCGCCCTCCAGCATCGACACGATGCGACCTTGCGAGAAAGTTCGCGCCACGTCGCAGATGCGGCTGGTGATCCAGGTGTAGTCGCTCTCGGTCAAGCCCAACTGCCCCATGTCGTCGTCGCGGTGGGCGTCGAAACCCGCGCTCACGAAGATCATCTGCGGTTCGAATTCCTCGAGCCGCGGAATCCACATCATTTCGACGAGCTCGCGCACATCCATGCCCCGCGTGTAGGCGGGCACCGGCAAATTGAGCATGTTGGCCGCGGGATGACCGGTGCCGCTGTACGGATAGAACGGATGCTGGAAGAAGCCGACCATCAGCACATGCGGGTCGTTTGCCAGGATGTTTTCGGTGCCGTTGCCATGGTGCACGTCGAAGTCCACGATCGCGACGCGCTCCAGCCCGTGCACCTCGACCGCATGGCGTGCCGCGATGGCGACATTGTTGAGGAAGCAGAAACCCATGGCCTGCTCCCTGCAAGCGTGGTGACCGGGCGGGCGCACGGCGCAAAAAGCGTTATCGATCTTGCCGGCGATCACGGCGTCGGTCGCCGCAATGGCAGCGCCGGCGGCGCGGCGGGCGGCGAGCACGGTGAACTTGTTGAGGGCGGTGTCCGGGTCGACCTGCGCATGCTCGGGGCCGCCCGCAGGCACATCGGCAATGAGCCGCTGACTCAATTGCTCGAGATGCTCCAGGTGCTCGACGGTATGGGCGCGGGTGATCTGGGGCAAGGTGGCCAGCGGCACCTCGCAGCGCTCCAGTGCATCGCCGACGCCAGTGGCGAGCAATCTGTCTTCGATGGCATCGAGCCGCTCGGGACATTCCGGATGGCCGCGGCCCATCTCGTGCTTCCAGAAGTCGCGGTGTGTGAAATAGCCGGTCTTGCCCATGTCTCTGTCGCCGCTTGTAGACCTCACGCAGCATGGGGCCGGCGGGTCTTACGGTATCGTTTGCATATGGATACAAATATGGACGTCGCAGCGAAGCTCGCCAGTTTGCTGGGTCAGCTTAACACGGTGATCGTGGGCAAAGAGCCGCAGGTGCGCGACTGCGTCGCGTGCCTTCTGGCCGGCGGGCACCTGCTGATCGAAGACGTGCCCGGGGTCGGCAAGACCACCCTTGCGCACGCGCTGTCGCACACCTTCGGGCTGCAGTTCTCGCGTGTTCAGTTCACCGCCGACCTGATGCCGGGCGACCTCTCGGGCGTGGCCATCTACGACCGCGGCAGCCAGGCCTTCGTGTTCCATCCCGGGCCGATCTTTGCGCAGGTGCTGCTGGCCGACGAAATCAACCGCGCGAGTCCGAAGACGCAGAGTGCCCTGCTGGAAGCCATGGAGGAAAAGCAGGTCACGGTCGAGGGCGAAACCCGTCCGCTGCCGACGCCTTTCTTCGTCATCGCGACGCAGAACCCGCACGACCAGCTCGGCACCTTCGCGCTGCCCGAGTCGCAGCTCGACCGGTTCCTCATGCGCATCTCGCTCGGCTACCCCGACCGCGCGGCCGAGCGCGAGCTGCTGGCCGGCGCCGACCGGCGCGAAATGCTCGCCACCCTGCCCGCCCTGCTGACGGCCGGCGAACTCACCGCGCTGCAGCAGAAGGTGCAGCAGGTGCACGCGGCGGAGCCGCTGCTCAACTACCTGCAGGAACTGATCGCCGCCACCCGCAACGGCCGCTGGTTCCTGCAGGGGCTCTCGCCGCGCGCGGGCATCGCGGTGCTGCGCGCGGCCAAGGCGCAGGCGCTGCTGGCCAACCGCGACTATGTGGCGCCCGACGACGTGCAGGCCGTGCTGCCGCAGACGGTGGCGCACCGCATGACGCCGGTCGGCGACGCCGGCCGCGGCGCGGTCGAACAGGTGCGCGCCATGATTGCGGCGGTACCGCTGCCGTAGCAATGGCACACCCCCGGTCGAGCTCATGATTGCGGCGGCGCGCAGGCGCATCGATGGCTGGTTCCTGTCGCGCCGGCCACCGTCCGACACGATCGAGCTCACGCAGCGCAACGTCTACATCGTGCCATCGCGTGCGGGCTGGATGCTGGCGGCGACGCTCGGCGTGCTGCTGGTCGCGTCGATCAACTACCAGCTCAACCTCGGCTATCTGCTCACCTTCCTGTTGGCCGGCAGCGTCGCGGTCGGCATGCATGTCTGCCATGGCACGCTGCGTGGCCTCGAGATGCACCTGATCGCGCCCGAAGCCCAGTACGCCGGCGCTGCAGCCGTGTTTCGCGTGGTGCTGCACAACGCGCGGCGCAGCGTGCGCTACGGCATTGGCCTGAGCGTGCGCGGCAGCGGCCAGTGGGCCTGGGCCGACGTGCCCGCCGAGGGCAGTGAAACCGTTGAAGTGGCCTTCAAGCCCTCGACGCGCGGTCTGCACCCGGTGCCGCCGCTCACCGCGGAAACGCGCTTCCCGCTCGGCACGTTCCGCGTGTGGACGGTCTGGCGACCGGCCGCCAGGGTGTTGGTGTACCCGGCACCGGAATTGAATCCGCCGCCGCTGCCGCCCGGTGAACCGCTGGCAGGGCAAGCCGCCGCCACCGCCGTGTCGTCGCAACTGGCCGGCGAATACGACGGCGTGCGCGCCTACCGCCGTGGCGACCCGCTCAAGCTCGTGGTCTGGAAGAAGGCCGCACGCGCTCAGGCGACCGGTTCGAATGAATTGGTGAGCCGCGACACGCAGCAAGCCCAGCGGCAGGAACTCTGGCTCGATGCGCAGGCCGCCGCCCTGCCCGACCTCGAGGCACGGCTGTCGCGCCTGTGCGCCTGGGTGCTGATGGCCGACCGGCTCGGCGTGGACTACGGCTTGCGCCTCGGCACGCTGAGCGTGAAGCCGTCGCAGGGCGAGGCGCACCGCCGACGCTGCCTGGAGGTGCTGGCCACATGCTGAAGCAGTTGGCCTCCCTGCCGCGCGACGCCCGCGACACGCTGTTCCTGCTGGTCGTGATCGGACTCATCGTGTTGCCGCAGGTCGGCAACCTGCCGGTCTGGTGCAGCGCCCTCACCGCGCTGATATTGCTCTGGCGCGGCAACCTCGCGGTGCGGGCCCGGCCCCTGCCCAACCGCTGGTGGCGTGCCGCGCTGCTGGCCGTGACGCTGGCCGCCACCTTCGCGACGCATCGCACGCTGATGGGGCGCGATGCAGGCGTCACGATGGTGGTGGTCCTGCTGGCCCTCAAGACGCTGGAGCTGCGCGCACGCCGCGACGCGTTCGTGATCTTCTTTCTGGGCTTCTTCGCGATGCTCACGAACTTTTTCTATTCGCAATCGCTGATGACGGCGCTGGCCATGCTGCTGGCCCTCCTCGGCCTGTTGACGGCCCTGGTCAACGCCCACATGCCGGTCGGCCGCCCGCCGTTGCTGCAGGCCGCGCGCACCGCAGGATGGATGGCATTGCTGGGTGCGCCGATCATGCTGGTGCTGTTCCTCCTCTTTCCACGGCTCGCGCCGCTGTGGGGAACCCCCACCGATGCGATGACCGGACGCAGCGGCCTGTCGGCGAACATGAAGGTCGGCAGCATCGCGCGACTGGCACTGGACGACGGCATCGCGGCGCGCGTGCGCTTCGAGGGCCCGGCACCGCCGCAAAGCGAGTTGTACTTCCGCGGACCGGTGCTGACACGCTTCGACGGCCGCGAGTGGAACGCGCTCGAGCCCTGGGCACGCGGATCGGTGCCGGCCAACCTGCGCGTCGAGGGCGCGCCGCTGCGCTACCAGGTGACGATGGAAGCCAGCAACAAGCCCTGGCTGCTGACGCTCGACGCCGTGCGCGACGTGCCGACCGTGCCCGGCTACGAGGCCTTCAGCTCGCCCGACCTGCAATGGTTCGTCAATCGCCCGATCAACGACCTGCTGCGCTACACCGCCGAGAGCTACACCCGCTTTCGAAGCGGCCCGGTGCGCCGCATGCCGGGCCTCCAGACCGCGTTGTTCCTGCCGCCCGCCTCCAACCCGCGCACGGTCGCGCTCGCCGCGCAAATGCGCGCCGAGCTGCCCGGCGCCGACACCGCCGCGTTCGTGCAGGCGACGCTGAAGCGCCTGCGCACCGGCGGCTACACCTACACGCTGGAGCCGGGCCTCTACGGCAACGACACGGCCGACGAGTTCTGGTTCGACCGCAAGGAAGGCTTCTGCGAGCACATCGCGTCGTCGTTCGTGGTGCTGATGCGCGCGCTGGACATTCCGGCGCGCATCGTCACCGGCTACCAGGGCGGCGAGCTCAACGCGGTCGACGGCTTCTGGATGCTGCGTCAGAGCGATGCGCACGCCTGGGCCGAGGTCTGGCAGGAAGGCGTGGGCTGGGTGCGGGTCGACCCGACCGGCGCGGTGTCGCCCGGGCGCGTCGGCGCGTTCAACCGGCTGGCGCCGCAGCCCGGCTTTCTCGCGGGCGCGCTGGGCACGATGAGCCCGACGCTCGCGCAGGACCTGCGCAACGTGTGGGAGGCCGTCAACAACAGCTGGAACCAGTGGGTGCTCAACTACACACAGAGCCGCCAGCTCGACCTGCTGAAGAACCTCGGCTTCAATGCGCCGAGCCTGCAGGACCTGGCCACCGTGCTGGCCTGGCTGCTGGTGATCGTGAGTCTCGGCGGCGGCGGCTGGGCCTTGTGGGAGCGCAGCCAGCACGACCCGTGGCTGCGCCTGCTGGCCCAGGCGCGCAAGCGGCTGCGCAAGGCCGGGCTCGACCTGCCCGATGCCGTGCCGCCTCGCCAGATGGCACAGCGCGTCAGCGAGCGCTTCGGCCCGGCCGGTCAGGCCGTGCGCGACTGGTTGCTGCGGCTGGAAGCGCAGCGCTATGCGCGCGCCGCGAGGGCGGGCGACCTTTCACTGTTGCGTCGCGACCTGCGTCGACTGACCTGGCCGCGTTGAGACGCGCCGCGCCGGCACAATCCATCCCATGCGTCGATCCTTCTCCTGCCTCCTGCCCGCCACGGTGCTGGCGCTCGTGGCCCTCGCCTGCCCGCTCGGCGCAGCGGCACAGAAATCCACCGAGCCCCGCGCCGGCGCCGTGCGCGGCGGCGCCTCGTATGCTGCGCGCAGCGATGCGATGCAGTTCGCCGACGAGGTGGCGCAACGCCGCAACCTCGATCGCGACTGGGTGCGCGCCACCATCGGCGGCGCGCGGCTGCTGTCGAACGTGCCGCGCCTCATGCTGCCCGCGCCCAAAGGCACCCCGAAGAACTGGGCCGCTTACCGCAGCCGTTTCATCGACCCCGTGCGCATCGCCGCCGGCGTGCGCTTCTGGCGCGACAACGCGGCGACGCTGGCGCGGGCCGAAGCCGAGTTCGGCGTGCCGGCCGAGATCGTGGTCGGCATCGTCGGCGTGGAGACCATCTACGGCCGCAACATGGGCAACTTCCGCGTGATCGATGCGCTGGCCACGCTGGCCTTCGATTTCCCCGCGGCCCATCCGCGCGCCGCCGAGCGCCAGGCCTTCTTCAGGAGCGAACTCGAGAGCTTCCTCAGCACCGAGAGCCGCACGGCGCAAGACCCGATGATCCCGCTCGGCAGTTACGCCGGCGCGATGGGCATGCCGCAGTTCATGCCCAGCAGCATCGCGAAATACGCGATCGACTTCGACGGCGACGGCAGGATCGATCTCGTGAACAACCCGGCGGACGTGATCGGTTCGGTGGCCAGCTATTTCAAGGGGTTCGGCTGGAAGCGCGGCATGGCCTCGGTGTTTCCGGTGCGTTTCGACGAGGCCCGGCTGCAGAAGGCGGTGCTGATGGCACCCGACATCCTGCCCACCTTCAGCGCCGACAGTTTCGTGGCAGCCGGCGCGGTGCTCGACGGTGAAGCACTCGACCACAAGGGCCTGCTCGCCCTGATCGAACTGCAGAACGGTGCCGATGCGCCGACCTACGTGGCCGGCACGCAGAACTTCTACGTGATCACGCGCTACAACTGGAGCAGCTACTACGCGATGTCGGTGCTCGACCTCGGCCGCGAGGTCAAGGCGGCGATGGGGCAGTGACGGTGGACAGCGCAGCCCTCGCACGCGCATGGCGAGCCGCGTGGTCGGCGCTCGGCGTGAACGCGCCGGACGATGCACTCCTTGCCGAGTTGCTGGCGCGCTACCGCGAGCCGCAGCGTCACTACCACACGCTGCAGCACTTGGGCGAATGCCTCGAGGCGTTCGCCGCCACGCACAAGGTCGCCGAACGGCCGGGCGAGGTTGCCCTCGCGCTCTGGTTCCACGACGCCGTCTACGACCTGGACGCGCACGACAACGAATCACGCAGCGCGGACTGGGCCGCCCGCGCGCTCACTGCAGCGGGCGTCGCAGCCGATGCGACAGCGCGTGTGCACGCGCTCGTGATGGCGACGTGCCACGCCGTGCAGCCGACCGACGCCGACGCCCGACTGCTGGTCGACATCGACCTTTCCATCCTCGGTGCGCCTGCTGCGCGCTTTGCGCAATACGAGCAACAGATCCGGCGCGAGTACGCCCATATCCCGCCGGATGTGTTCGAGCCTCGGCGGCGGCTCATCCTCGGCGCATTCCTGGCGCGCGACCCGCTCTACCAGACGCCGGGGATTCGCCTGCGTTGCGAAGCCAATGCGCGCATCAACCTGCGCCGCGCCGTCGGCGACTGAAACTCAGCCGGCGCCGAAGCGGGTGCGGCCCTGCACCCGCGCCGCAGCGTCGAGCACCAGCGCTTCGCCCATCGACACGAACTCGCCGGTCAAAGCCGTGATGTTGACCTGGTGCGTCACCCACACCTCGAAGCGGCCCGCGGGGATGCGCTCAAGCGCCGCGCGAAGCGCCTGCGTGGCGGCCGGCGACAACGCCCTGTCTTCGAAGGTCGAGTTCAAGGGCGACCACAGGTCGTGGCGCCCGAAAGCAAGTTGCGCCGTGTCGATGCAGCGGCACCAGGCGCTGGAGCGCACAGCCGCAGGCGCCAGCCGCTGCGTGGCGAACCACTCGCCGATGCGCCGCGCCTGCGCACGCCCCTGGTCGCTCAGGTTGCGCTGCGTGCCGCAATCGCCAAGCCGGAACCCGGACGGGTCGCCGACACCCGGCGTCGTCTGCCCGTGGCGCAGCAACACCGCACAGGCGCCCGCCGGCAAGCGGGCGGCCACCGCGTCGGCGCGCGCGTCGGCTGCCAGCCACGGCAGCAGCGCGAGACCCGCCAGTCGACGCCGTCGGAAGGCGATGGGCGAGGCCATCAGCTTTGCTCCTGTCCAGCGAACCAGGCTTCCACCTGGGCGCGTTCGGCCGCGCTGTAGTGCAGGCCGAGTTTGGAGCGGCGCCACAGCACGTCGTGTGCAGTCGTGGCCCATTCCGCGGACTTCAGGTAGCCGAGTTCCCGCTCGAAGAGCCCCGGAGCGATCTCGGCGCCGAGATCGGCCATCGACGCGGCATCGTCCAGCACCAGCGCGATGCGCGCCCCGTAGGCGCGCGCCAGCCGGCGCGCCAGCGCGGCAGGCAGCCAGGCATGGCGCTGCTGCACCGCGGCCACGAAGCGTTCGAAGTCTTCGTCGGGCCGCCGGGCCGCGCCGATCCAGGGCGACAGGTCGCCACCGGGCATGAACGCGCCATCCGTCCAGGCCGCACGCGCATCGCCCAGCAGCCGGCCGACCTCGTCGGCGGCGTCTTCGGCCAGCTTGCGGAAGGTGGTGATCTTCCCGCCCCACACCGACAGCAAAGGCGCCGCGTCGGTGTTCGCCTCCAGCAGATAGTCGCGCGTGACCGCGGAGGGGTCGCCCGACGCGTCGTCGAGCAGGGGCCGCACGCCGGAGTAGGTCCAGACCACGTCGGCGGGCACGATCGGTTTCTCGAAGTACCGGCTGGCCTGCTCGCACAGGTAATCGATTTCCTCGTCGGCGATGCGCGCCGCGCCCGGGTCGTCGCCGGAGATCTCGACGTCGGTGGTGCCGATCAGCGTGAAATCCTGCTGGTACGGAATCGCGAAGATGATTCGCTTGTCGGGGTTCTGGAAGATGTACGCATGGTCGTGTTCGAACAGGCGCGGCACGACGATGTGGCTGCCCTTGACCAGCCGCAGGCTTTTGGTGGCGAGCGTCTCGCCTCGCGCCGAGCGCGCCACGCCGCGCAGGAACGACTCGGCCCAGGGACCGGCCGCGTTGACCACGGCACGGGCGCGCACGGTGCCGGGCCCGCTCGGGCCTTCCAGCGTCGCGACCCACCCGTCGCTGCCGCGCTGGGCCGCCACGCAGCGCGTGCGCGTGAGGACCTGCGCGCCATGCGCGCGCGCGTCGAGTGCGTTCAGCACCACCAGCCGTGCGTCGTCGACCCAGCCGTCGGAATACACGAATCCGCGCCGATAGCTCTTCTTGAGCGGCGCCCCCGACGCGTGCTGCCGCAAGTCGACCGTTCGCGAGCCCGGCAACACTTCCCTTTTGGCCAGATGGTCGTACATGAACAGGCCGATGCGGATCATCCAGGCCGGCCGCATCGACGGGTCGTGCGGCATCACGAAGCGCAGCGGCCACATGATGTGGGGGGCGCTCTTCAGCAACACTTCCCGCTCCTGCAGCGCCTTGCGCACCAGCGAGAACTCGTAGTACTCCAGGTAACGCAGGCCGCCATGGATCAGCTTGGTCGACGAGGACGACGTGTGGGAGGCCAGATCGTCCTTTTCGCACAGCACCACGCGCCAGCCGCGCCCTGCCAGGTCACGCGCGATACCGCAGCCGTTGATGCCGCCACCGACCACGAGCACATCGCAATCGATGGCTGCGGATTCTTCGAATTTGTCCATTTCCATTCCTTAAGGTGCGATTTTCGCTGTTGTTTTCCCTAAGATCAATTCGTTTCAGTTCGAATTACACTCGATCACCCACTTTTCTGTACCCCTGTGAACTCCAATCCCCGCCAGATCGACCTGCTCGAAGCGGTCCGCGCACGTGGATCGGCGACGGTCGACCAACTGGCGGCGCTGCTCGGCGTCACGCTGCAGACGGTGCGCCGCGATGTGCAGAAACTGGCCGATGCGGGACTGCTGTCGCGCTTCCACGGTGGCGTGCGCGTGCCGACCTCGACCATCCAGAACATCGGCTACCAGCAGCGCGAGACGTTGCACGCCGAAGGCAAGGCGCGCATCGCACGCGCCGTGGCGCGCGAAGTGCCGGACAACTGCTCGCTGATCCTCAACATCGGCACCACCACCGAAGCCGTTGCCAAGGCGCTGCTGCGCCACACCGGCCTGCGCGTGATCACCAACAACCTCAACGTGGCCGCCATCCTGAGCGACAACCCGCAGTGCGACGTGATCGTGGCCGGCGGGTCGGTGCGTTCGCGCGACCGCGCCATCGTGGGCGAAGCGACGATCGACTTCATCCGCCAGTTCAAGGTCGACATCGCATTGATCGGCGTGTCGAGCATCGAATCCGATGGCACGCTGCGCGACTTCGACCTGCGCGAGGTGAAGGTGGCGCAGACCATCATTGCGCAGGCACGCGAGGTGTGGCTTGCGGCCGATGCCAGCAAATTCAACCGGCCGGCCATGATCGAGGTGGGCACGCTCTCGCAGATCGACCGGCTCTTCACCGATGCGCCGCCGCCAGCGCCCTTCCCCGACCTGCTCGCGCGCGCGCAGGTCCGCTGCGACGTCGCGCCCGACAACCCCTGAGACCCACCCTCCATGACCTACTTGCTCGCCCTCGACCAAGGCACCTCCAGTTCGCGCAGCATCGTGTTCGACCGCGAGGGCCGCATCGTCGCCATGGCGCAGCGCGAACTCACGCAGATCTATCCGCAACCCGGATGGGTCGAACACGATCCCGTCGAGATCTGGCACAGCCAGCTTGGCACCGCGCGCGACGTGCTGAAGAAGGCGAAGCTCGAAGCGAAGGACATCCGCGCCATCGGCATCACCAACCAGCGCGAGACCACGGTGCTGTGGAACCGCAAGACCGGCCTGCCGGTTCACAACGCGATCGTCTGGCAGGACCGCCGCGCCGAACCGATGTGCGCGCGCCTGCGTGACGAAGGCATGGCGGACACCATCCGGGACAAGACCGGCCTGGTGATCGACGCCTACTTCTCCGGCACCAAGCTGCGCTGGCTGCTCGACAACGTGCCCGGTGCACGCGCCGCCGCCGAGCGCGGCGAGCTGGCGTTCGGCACCGTCGACAGCTGGCTCATGTGGCAACTGACCGGGGGCAAGCAGCACGTGACCGACGTGAGCAACGCGTCGCGCACGATGCTCTTCAACGTGCGCAGCAACACCTGGGACGCCGAACTGCTGAAGACGCTTGGCATTCCCGCTTCGCTGATGCCTGAAGTCAGGCCCTCGAGCGCGCACTTTGTCGACACCGACGCCGCCCTGCTCGGCCACGCGTTGCCCGTCGGCGGCGTGGCCGGCGACCAGCAGAGCGCCCTGTTCGGCCAGGCCTGCTTTTCGGCCGGCATGGCCAAGAACACCTATGGCACCGGCTGCTTCCTGCTGATGCACACGGGCGACGCGTTCCAGCCTTCGCAGAACGGGCTGCTCGTGACCAGCGCCGCGCAGACCAGTGCCACGCCGCAGTACGCGATGGAGGGCAGCGTCTTCGTCGGCGGCGCCGTCGTGCAGTGGCTGCGCGACGGCCTGCAGGCCATCAAGGGCAGCGCCGAGGTGCAGGGTCTGGCGGAGAGCGTGCCGGACGCCGGCGGCGTGATGATGGTGCCGGCCTTCACCGGGCTCGGCGCGCCGTACTGGAATGCCGAGGCGCGCGGCACGATCACCGGGCTCACGCGCGGCACGACGGTCGCGCACATCGCGCGCGCCGCGCTGGAAAGCATCGCCTACCAGAGCGCAGCGCTGCTGCAGGCCATGAGCCGCGACGCCGTCGCGGCCGGCGGCCAGCCCGTGGCCGAACTGCGCGTCGATGGTGGCGCCTGCGTGAATGACCTCCTGATGCAGTTCCAGGCCGACCTGCTCGGCATCCCGGTCGTGCGCCCCGAGGTGATCGAGACCACCGCCCTCGGCGCCGCGTACCTGGCGGGCCTGTCGAGCGGCGTCTACGAGAGCCCGGCGCAGCTGTCCAGGCAGTGGCGCGTCGAGCGGCGCTTCATTCCGACCATGGGACGTGCGCAGGCGCAGGAGTCGATGGCGCGCTGGGAGCAGGCTGTGCGGCAGGCGACTGCCACTTGATGCCGCGCGCGTTGGACAGTCACGCAGGCACTCGCTATACTCGCCTCACTTTTAGACATCATGTCTATTTTGAGGAGACATTCTTGAATCTTTTCATCAAGGTCGCGTGCACCGCAGCGACGGCGTTCGGCCTGGCCACCACGGCGCTGGCCCAAGGCCCCGCCATTCCCAAGGTCATCAAAATCGTCGTGCCGTTTTCGCCCGGTGGCAGCAACGACCTGTTCGCCCGCGCACTGGGCCAGCGCCTGGCGACCGCGCTCAACACGACCGTGGTGGTCGACAACAAGCCCGGTGCAGGTGGTGCGATCGGTGCCGTCGCGGTGTCCCAGGCCGAGGCCGACGGCAGTACGCTGCTGCTCACCTCGGTGAGCTTCGTGACCAACGCGGCGATCCAGGAAAAGCCGGCTTACGACCCGGTGAAGTCATTCGCGCCCGTCGCCTTGCTCAACCGCGGCCCGATGCTGTTGATCGTCGGCAAGGACACGCCCTACACGACCACCGCGCAGGTGGTGCAGGCGATGCGCAACAACAAGAACACCAATTACGGCTCGGCCGGCGTGGGCTCTATCGGGCAAATGGCGACCGAGTTGCTCAACGCGATGTCGCAGGCCAATGCCACGCACATTCCCTACAAGGGCATCTCCAACGCTGTGACCGACATGATGGGCGGCAACCTGCAGATGATGATCACCACCGCGGCATCGGTGACCGGTCCGCTCAAGGCCAATCAGGTTCGGCCGGTCGCGGTGACTTCGATCAAGCGTTCGCGCTTCATGCCTGAGCTGCCGACGATCTCGGAGGTGGTGCCGGGTTTCGACGTCGAATCGTGGTGGGGCGTGTATGCGCCGCCCAAGACGCCCGGACCGCTGGTTGACAAGCTGAATGCCGAGATCCGCAAGATCGCAGACAGCGCGGCGATGCGCGAACTCTTCGAACGCGAATCGACCGAGCCCGGCACGCTCGATGCGCGCCAGTTCGCAGCCTATGTGGCCGACGAGTCCGCCAAGTGGCGAAAGCTTGCTGCCGCCCGCGGCATCAAGTCCGAGTGATGCCGGCATTGAACGCCTCCCCTCCTGCACGCCCGCCGGCGCCGGCCTGGCGCTCGATCCTCTACGTGCCGGTGAACGTGCCGCGCTTCATCGAAAAGGCGCCGCATGCCGGGGCAGATGCCATCCAACTCGACCTGGAAGACAGTATTGCGCCGGACTCCAAGGCCAGCGCCCGTGGCCTGGTGAGGGCTGCGGCGCAGACGCTGACTGCTGCAGGCGCCGAAGTCCTGGTGCGCATCAATCGCCCGATCGCGATGGCTGTGCGCGACATCGAGGCGGCGGTGGGGCCGGACGTCATGGCCATCTCCATCACCAAGGTCGCATCGCCCGATCACGTGCGCCTGCTGGACGAAGTGGTGAGCGAATGCGAAGCCCGCGAGGGTATGGCGCAGGGCCATACGCGGCTCCTGGTGATGATCGAAACCCCGCAGGCGTTCGAGGCGATGCGCGAGATCGCCGCCGCTTCGCCGCGCGTCGCGGCAATGAGCCTGGGCGCCGAGGATTTCGCGCTCGAATGCGGCTTCACACCCAGCGAGGAGACGCTGCTGCTGCCCAAGCAGATGATGGTGATTGCAGCCCGCGCCGCCGGCGTGATGCCAGTGGGCTACATCGGCTCAGTGGTCAATTTCTCGGACGAGGAAGCGTTTGCGGACATGGTGCGGCGCTCGCGGCGCTTCGGCTTCGATGCCGCCACCTGCATCCACCCACGCCAGGTGGCGATCGTCAATCGCGCCTATGGCGTGACGCTCGGCGAGGCCGAGCAGGCGCGCAGGTTGATCGACGAAGGCGCCCGGCAACTGGCTGCCGGGCGCGGTGCCTTCCAGCTCGATGGCAAGATGGTCGATGCGCCCCTCGTGGCGCGCGCCTCTCGCCTGCTGGCGCGCTTCGAGGCCTTCGGCCAGACTGCCTGAGCACGGCGCGGGCTGGACGCCGGGCGCTAGCGTCGGCCGGCCCGCGGCAACTCCAGCCCCTTGAGCTTGGCAAACGGCGGCGCGAAGACCGACGCATCGCCGCCCAGATCACTGGTCAGGCGTGCCCCTGCGGCCATCACGTGCGGCAGGCTGTCGGCAAAGGCATTGGCATCGAAGCGAAAGCGCGGCAAGCCCAGCGAAATGGCGCACACCAGTTGCTGGCCGATGCCGAAAACCGGGCATGCGATGGCGGCACTTTCGGCATCGCGTTCGCCCTGCGACACCGCGTAGTGCGCAGCACGAACCGAGTCGAACGCCTCCCCCTTCTCGCCGGAGAACGCCAGCAGCACGCGACCCGCAGCGCCGCTGGCCAGTGCAAAGGCATCGCCTTCGCGCACGTGCATGCGCACGCTGCGCGGGTGCTCCAGGCGATGCACGCACACCCGCTGATCGCCTTCGCGCACATACAACGCCGCTACCTCGCGGGTTGCGTTGACCAACTCGCGCAGCACCGGCTGGGCGTAGTCGCGCAGGCGGAACGAGCTCTGATAAACCGTGCCCAGGTAGAAGGGCATCGGGCCGAGGCGATAGCGGCCGTCTTCCATGCGTTTGAGGAAGCGAAAGTGCTCGAGCGATTCGCACAGGCGCAGCGCCGTGCTGTGGTACAGGCCGGTCGCCGCGCACAGTTCGGCCAGGCTCAAGCCGTCGACGCTTTCGCGAAAGGCCAGAAGGATCGACAGCGCTCGATTGACGGAGGCGACGCCTGGATCCTCTTTGGGAGTGTCTTTCATGATTGGCGGCGATGGTAAGTCATTGACATGCGAGCGGCGGCGCGTAGAATCTTGGAATAGACATTATGTCTGTTTTAACACCGAGACAAGCCATTCCATGAGCGCCCTGCACCACGTCGACTTCGCACCGCGCGCCAGCGGGCCGCTGCAGGGCTTGCGGGTGATCGATCTGAGCCGGCTGGTGGCCGGCAATATGCTCACGCTGCAGTTGGCAGACTTTGGCGCCGACGTCATCAAGATCGAGCCGCCGGCCGGCGATTCCTTGCGCAACTTCAAGACCGACGGTCTGGACATCTGGTGGAAGACCTACAGCCGCAACAAGCGCAGTGTGTGCCTGGATTTGCGCCAGCTGCCGGCACAGGAGCTCGTGCGGCAATTGGCCGCCACGGCGGACGTTCTGGTGGAGAGCTTCAAGCCCGGCGTGCTGGAGACCATGGGCCTGGACCCGCTGCTGCTTCTGGAAGCCAATCCCGCATTGGTGGTGGTGCGCCTGTCGGGCTGGGGTCAAACCGGACCCTACCGGCACAAGCCGGGTTTCGGCACGCTGGTCGAGGGCTACAGCGGCTTTGCCGCAATCAATGGATTCGACGACCGCGCGCCCGTGCTGCCACCGATCTTCCTGGGCGACATGACAGCCGGCCTTTACGGCGCCAGCGCCACCATGATGGCGCTGTGGAACGTTCGCGGCGGGCAAGGCGGGCAGGTGATCGACCTGTCGCTGTTCGAACCCATGCTGTCCATCCTCGGTCCGCAGATCGCCAACTTCCAGTTCACCGGCAAGATCAAGCCGCGCACGGGCAGCCGCTCCAGCACCACTGCGCCGCGCAACGCCTACCTGAGTTCGGATCAGCGCTGGCTGTGCCTGTCGACCGCATCGCCAGCGATGGCGGCACGCCTGTTTCGCGCCATCGGCCGCGCCGACATGCTCGACGATCCGCGCTTTGCCAGCAACGCCGCGCGCCTGTTGCACATCGAAGAGGTCGACCGCGCAGTGGGCGAGTTCGTCGCGGCACGCACGCTGGCGCAGAACCTGGAGTTCTTCGACCGCGAAGGCATCACCATCGGCCCCGTCAACGACGCCAGCCAGTTGCTGCACGACGACTACGTGGTCGAGCGCGAGGCCGTCGTCAACGTGCCCGACGCGGAGCTCGGCAACCTGCCGATGCACAACGTTCTGCCGCGCCTGTCGCGCACGCCGGGCAACCTGTACCAACCCGCTCCCCGCCGGGGCGAGCACAACCGGGATGTCCTCTCGACCCTGCTGACCGACGAGGCTTTTGCCGATCTGGCGCGGCGCGGCGTGATCGTCGAGGAAACCCCAACCCCTTCGTCCGCGGCGGCGGACACCGAATGAACCAACAGGAGCATCGAATGAGCAAGCTGGGACAGGAAATCATCGCGCCGGGCGCATGGAAAGGCCCCGAGATCGATTGGCGGCGAGAGGGCCTGCACGAGCTGAATGCAGACCAGATTGCCGAAATCGACCGCGCACTCGCGCACCTCAAGTCGCTGGGCGATGTCGACTTCCCGGAGATCACGCGCGAGAACTTTCCGCTCGATTCCGTCGGTGCGCTGATGGCATCGCTGCCGCAGCGCCTGCGCGAAGGCTGCGGCTTCCTGATGCTGCGCGGCCTGCCGCGCGAGCGCTACAGCGACGACGACATGGCGCGGGTGTACTTCGGCCTGGGCGCCTACATCGGCACCACCATGACACAGTCGTACCTGGGCGACCTGATCGGCCACGTGGTGAACGTCAGCGACTACGAGCCCAAGTCGCGCGGCTACCGCAAGGGCGGCGGCCAACTCATGCACACCGACTCGTGCGACATCATCGGACTCATGTGCCTGCGCACCGCCATCTCGGGTGGCGAAAGTCGCATCACGAGCGCACTCACCGTCCACAACTACATGGCCAAGCAGCATCCGGAACTGTTCGAGGTGCTGACCGAAGGCCTGTACCTCAAGCGCACCGACGAAGACGGCCGCCACGCGACGCGGACGTACAGCGAACACAAGGTGCCGTTCTTCGCCGAACAGGACGGCGAGGTCATCTGCTACCTTCCGACCGGTTATGCGCGCCTGGCGGAAAAAAGCGGCCAACGCCCCTACACCGAAGCCGAATCGCAGGCGCTCTATCACGTACGCAAGGCGTCGGCGATGCCGGAGCACTACCTGGACATGGGTTTCAAGGACGGCGACATTCAGTTCCTGAACAACCGGATCATGGTGCA
The DNA here is from genome assembly GCA_004211245.1 of Variovorax sp. Taxonomy (GTDB): domain Bacteria; phylum Pseudomonadota; class Gammaproteobacteria; order Burkholderiales; family Burkholderiaceae_C; genus Variovorax. The sequence continues at coordinate 559 of SEGN01000025.1, read as the reverse complement.
CGGCCGAACCGACTACGAGGACGCGACGGAACTGGCGCAGCGGCGGCATCTGTTGCGCATGTGGCTGCGTGTTGAAAGCTGGCCCGCGATGCCCGAGCGGCAAGTGTTCCACAGTGACGAAGACATGCGCCTGTGGAGCCTTAACCGGCGCCGGATGATGGAACTGCCGTCGAAGCACGACCAGGACGTGCTGGCCGGGGTCACCAGCCGCATGGTGGACTGACGGCGCCAGCCCCGGCCGCGATCAGTGCGCCGTCGGCACCAGGAAGTCCTGGCTGATGCGCCCGCCGATCTCGTTCACGCGGTCGAGGAACTGCGTGAGGTACGCATGCAGCCCGGTCGCGAGGATCTCGTCCACGCGCGCGTACTGCAGGTCGGCCAGCAGCTTGCCGGCGCGGCGCTGCGTCTCGGCGCTCTGGTCGTTGGCCACCTTGGCCAGATTCGCGACCACTTCGACCAGGCTGGCGTGCAGCGAACGCGGCATGTCGGCACGCAGGATCAGCAGTTCGGCCACGCGCTCGGGCTTGATCACGTCGCGGTACACCTTGCGGTAGACCTC
>SEGN01000258.1 GCA_004211245.1 Variovorax sp. | reverse complement strand
GGCGCAGGTCGTTCTGCGAATCGGCGTTGCGCAGTGCGTCTTCGAGCGAGATCGCGTTGTATTCGAACAGGTCGTACAGCGCCTGGTCGAAGGTCTGCATCCCGAGGTTGCGGCTCTTCTTCATGATCTCCTTGATCTCGCCGACCTCGCCCTTGAAGATCATGTCGGAGATCAGCGGCGTGTTCAGCAGGATCTCGACCGCCGCGACGCGCCCGCGTCCGTCTTCGGTCGGAATCAGGCGCTGCGAAACCAGCGAGCGCAGGTTCAGCGACAAGTCCATCAGCAACTGCGTGCGCCGCTCTTCGGGAAAGAAGTTGATGATCCGGTCGAGGGCCTGGTTGGCGCTGTTGGCATGCAGCGTCGCCATGCAGAGGTGGCCGGTCTCGGCGAAAGCAATGGCGTTGTCCATGGTTTCGCGGTCGCGTATCTCGCCCATCAGGATCACGTCCGGCGCCTGGCGCAGCGTGTTCTTGAGTGCCGCATCCCAGCTGTCCGTGTCGATGCCCACCTCGCGCTGGGTGACGACGCAGTTCTTGTGCGGATGCACGAACTCGATCGGGTCTTCCACCGTGACGATGTGGCCCTGGGAGTTCTCGTTGCGCCAGTCCACCATCGCCGCGAGCGTGGTCGATTTGCCGGAGCCCGTGGCCCCCACCATGATGACCAGCCCGCGCTTGGTCATGGTGATGTCCTTCAGCACCTGCGGCATGCCGAGGCCATCGATGGTCGGGAGCTTCTGCGGGATCGTGCGCAGCACCATGCCGACCCGGCCCTGCTGCACGAAGGCATTGGCGCGGAAACGGCCGATGCCCGTGGGCGAGATCGCGAAGTTGCACTCCTTGGTGCGTTCGAACTCGGCCGTCTGGCGGTCGTTCATGATCGAACGCGTGAGCGCCAGCGTGTGCTGCGCGCCGAGTGCCTGCGCAGACACCTTGGTGATCTTGCCGTCGATCTTGATCGCGGGGGGAAAGTCCGCCGTGATGAACAGGTCGCTGCCGTTGCGGCTCACCATGAGCTTGAGCAGGTCGTTGATGAACTGACTGGCTTGATCGCGTTCCATGGTGTGGGGCTCCGTGCGGGCTGAGGGAAGATCAGCCGGGGAAATTTTCCGGAATTTTGGCCTTGCCGCGCGCTTCCGCCGCGGAGATGACGCTGCGGCGCACCAGGTCCGTCAGGTTCTGGTCGAGCGTCTGCATGCCCTGGCCCTGGCCGGTCTGGATCGACGAGTACATCTGCGCGACCTTGCCTTCGCGGATCAGGTTCCGGATGGCGGGTGTGCCGAGCATGATTTCGTGGGCAGCCACCCGTCCCTGCCCGTCCTTGGTCTTGCACAAGGTTTGCGAAATGACGGCTTGCAGCGATTCGGACAGCATGGCGCGAATCATGTCCTTTTCTTCGCCCGGGAACACGTCGATCACGCGGTCGATGGTCTTCGCCGCCGACGAGGTGTGCAGCGTGCCGAACACCAGATGGCCCGTTTCCGCAGCCGTCATGGCCAGCCGGATCGTTTCCAGGTCGCGCATTTCGCCCACCAGGATCGCGTCCGGGTCTTCGCGCAGCGCGGAGCGCAGCGCTGCGGCGAAGGAGAGCGTCATCGGCCCGACTTCGCGCTGGTTGATCAGGCACTTCTTCGACTCGTGCACGAACTCGATCGGGTCTTCGACCGTCAGGATGTGGCCGTACTCGGTTTCGTTCAGGTAGTTGACCATCGCGGCCAGGGTGGTCGACTTGCCCGAACCGGTGGGGCCGGTCACCAGCACCAGGCCGCGCGGCTTCAACGCCAGCTCGCCGAAAATCTTGGGTGCGTTGAGCTGTTCGAGCGACAGGATCTTGGACGGAATGGTCCGGAACACCGCCGCCGCTCCGCGCGACTGGTTGAACGCGTTGACCCGGAAGCGCGCCAGCCCCTCGATCTCGAACGAAAAGTCGACTTCGAGGAACTCTTCGTAATGCTTGCGGTGCGTGTCGCTCATGATGTCGTACACCATGGCATGCACCTGCTTGTGGTCGAGGGCGTCGACGTTGATGCGCCGAACGTCGCCATGCACCCGGATCATCGGTGGCAGGCCCGCAGAAAGGTGCAAGTCCGACGCCTTGTTCTTGACGCTGAAGGCCAGCAGTTGGGTAATGTCCACGAGACTCCTCGAATGGCAATGACGTGCGGGCCGCAAGGCTCGGTGACGTTTTGATACGGTTTTGACGATTATGACGATGATTGGCGACAAGCTCCAGCAAGTTCAGGCGCGGATCGTGACGGCCTGCACAGCGGCCGGACGCGATCCCGCAAGCGTGCGCCTGCTTGCGGTGAGCAAGACCTTCCCGGCCGAGGCGTTGCGCGAAGCCCACGCCGCCGGGCAGCGCGCCTTCGGGGAGAACTATGTTCAGGAAGGGCTTGCCAAGATCGAAGCGTTGTCCGACCTGCGCGACGTGCTCGAGTGGCACTGCATCGGCCCTCTGCAAAGCAACAAGACGCGCCCGGTGGCCGAGCATTTCGACTGGGTGCACAGCATCGACCGCCTCAAGATCGCCGAGCGCCTGAGCGAACAGCGGCCCGAAGGGATGGCGCCGCTGCAGGTGTGCCTGCAGGTCAATGTGGACGGCGGCGCCAACAAGTCGGGCGTGCCGGCCGAGGAAGCGCCGGCGCTGGCACGCGCTGTGGCGGCGTTGCCACGTTTGCAGTTGCGCGGGCTGATGGCGATCCCCGAGCCGGCCGAAGGATTCGACGCCCAGCGAGAACTGTTCCTGCGTGCAGCGGCCGTTTTCGAGCGAATCCGCGCCGAGGGCATTTCGCTCGACGTGCTGTCGCTCGGCATGTCGGCCGATCTGGAGGCGGCGATCGCGGCCGGCAGCACGATGGTGCGTGTCGGTTCGGCGATTTTCGGCAGCCGCTGAAGACGCTTCAGCCGAGCGCCAGCCGCGACGTGCTCTTCACCTCTTCCATCACCGCATAGGTGCGCGTCTCCCGCACGCCGGGCAGTTGCCACAGCACGGTGCCGGCGAAATCGCGGTAGGCGGCCATGTCGGCCATGCGTGTCTTGAGCAGGTAGTCGAAGCCGCCGGCCACCATGTGGCATTCCATGATCTCGTCGCGCACCTGCACGGCGGCCTTGAACTGCTCGAACACGTTGGGCGTGGTGCGATCGAGCAGCACCTCGACGAACACCAGCATGCCGCGGCCGAGCTTTTGCGGGTCGAGTTGCGCCTCGTAGCCGCGGATGAAGCCGTCGCGCGTGAGGCGCTGCACGCGCGCCAGAACGGCTGTGGGCGACAGCGCCACCGCTTCGGCCAGCTTCAGATTGGAGATGCGGCCCTCCTGTTGAAGGATCTGGAGCAGCCGCAGGTCGATGCGGTCGAGGTCGGTCAGATCTGCCATCTGGCGATTATCCGGAAGAGGCGGCGATTTTTGGTGAGTAATTCTGCGAAGAAGGCGAGACCATTGCATGAATTACCAAGGAATTGCCATGCGCCTGCCAAATCCCTATCGCCAGGAGGCCGACGTCGTCTCCCATCGCCTCGCCGCATTGACCGGCGCGCTCGACTGGCATGCTGCCGCGGCCGTGGCCGCACCGTGGGTGCGGCAGGTGCGCCGCCACCCGCCGCCGTTCTGGGCGATGGAAAGCCTGCTGCGCGAATACCCGATATCGAGCGCCGAAGGCCTGGCACTCATGCGGCTCGCCGAGGCTTTGCTGCGGGTGCCCGACGCCGAAACCGCCATCGCGCTCACGGCCGACCAGCTCGGGCGCGCCGATTTCGACGGCGCCGCCGATTCCGCACTGGCGCGGCTCTCGTCGTCTGCGATCGCGCTGTCCAGGAAATTCCTGCCCGAAGCCGACCATGCGCCCGGACTCATGGCCAAGCTCGGCGCGCGCACCGTGGTCGCGGCCACGCTGCGCGCAGTGCAGTTGCTGGGCCGGCAGTTCGTGCTGGGCCAGACCATTCAGGAAGCGATGCGCGAGGCGAAGTCGGCGCGCGGCAAGCAGGGGCAACTGCGCTTCAGCTACGACATGCTGGGCGAGGGCGCCCGGACTTCGGCCGACGCCGGGCGCTATCTTCAGAGCTATCTGGACGCGATCGATGCCATCGCGGCCTGCGCGGACCGATCGGCCGCGCCGTCGCGCAACGACGGCATTTCCATCAAGCTCAGCGCATTGCATCCGCGCTACGAAGATGCGCAACGCGAGCGCGTGTTGCGCGAGTTGGTGCCTGCGGTCTGGTCACTGTGCGAGCGCGCGGCCGATGCCAATCTGAACCTCACGATCGACGCTGAAGAAGTCGACCGTCTCGAACTGTCGCTCGACGTTTTCGAAGCACTTGCCGCGCGCGTGGCCGCCGAACGGCCGCAGTGGCAGGGCTTCGGCCTGGCGATGCAGGCCTTCCGGCGCAGCATTCGAATTGCAGCGCCTGCACGGCATGGGCGAAGGCGTGTACCGCGAACTCATGAAGACCACCGACGCGCCGGTGCGCGTCTATGCGCCGGTGGGCCAGCACAAGGATCTGCTCGCCTACCTGGTGCGCCGGCTGCTCGAGAACGGCGCCAACTCGTCTTTCGTGAACCAATTGGGTGACGACGAGGTCCCGATCGACGAGTTGCTCGCCTCACCGCTGCACCTGACGGCGACGTCGCCCCTGCCGCCGCCTGAATGGCTCTACGGTCCGGCGCCGGCCCGGCGCAACAGCATGGGGCTCGACCTCACGGTGGAGCCGATGCGTGCGCCGCTGATGGCGGCTCATGCCAAGACCTTGGTCCCGACCGTGCCGGAGTCCAGCGCTGCGGCCGCCAACCACGCGGTGGTGTCCAGCGCAGCCAGCTACCGTCAATGGCACAGAACCCCGGTCGCCGCGCGCGCCGCGATGCTCCACCGGGCGGCCGACGCCTTGCAGGCCGACCTGCCGCGCTTCTGCGCGCTGCTGGTGAAGGAGGCGTTCAAGACCTGGGGCGACGCCATCGCCGAGGTTCGCGAGGCGGTCGACTTCCTGCGCTACTACGCCGACGAGGCGGTGCGCATCATGCAGCCCGTCGCGCTGCCCGGGCCGACGGGCGAATCGAACGAACTTCGACTGACCGCGCGCGGCCCGTGGGTCTGCATCAGCCCCTGGAATTTCCCGCTGGCGATCTTCATGGGGCAGGTGGCGGCGGCGCTCGCCACCGGCAACACGGTGTTGGCGAAGCCAGCCGAGCAGACACCCGCCGTCGCGTTCGAAGCCATCAAGCTGCTGCACGCTGCCGGCGTGCCGGCCGATGCACTCCAACTGCTGCACGGCCCTGGCGAAACCGTCGGGGCTGCGCTGGTGGCGGCGCCCGGCGTGGCCGGCGTGGTGTTCACCGGCTCGACCCAGGTCGCGAAGATCATCCACCGCGCGCTGGCCGCCAAGGACGGCCCGATCGTCCCACTGATCGCCGAGACCGGCGGCATCAACGCGATGCTCGTGGATTCGAGCGCGCTGCCCGAGCAGGTGGTCGACGCCGTGGTGCAGAGCGCGTTCCGGTCGGCCGGCCAGCGCTGTTCGGCGCTTCGCCTGCTGTGCGTTCACGAGGGCATTGCGGACGCTGTGATCGAGATGATTCGGGGCGCTGCGGCCGAACTGGCGGGCGGCGACCCGGCGCTGCTGTCCACCGATGTCGGACCCGTCATCGACGCCGAGGCCTTCGACAACATTCTGCGTGCGACCCGGGGACTGGATGCGGCGCAGAAGGCGTTGCTGGCGCCCGTCGCGCCGATGCAGCGGGTTGC
>SEGN01000257.1 GCA_004211245.1 Variovorax sp. | reverse complement strand
AAGTCCAGCGTGTTGAAGGCCGTCTCGGCCGTGCTCGATGCCGAAGACGGGGAGATCGAAAAAGGATCGATCCAGCTGTTCGGCCGCAACGTGGAAAAGGCGCTCGCGCCCGACATCGTGCGGCAGGGCCTGGTGCAGGTGCCGGAAGGTCGTCGACTGTTCGCCACGCTCACCGTGGAGGAAAACCTGGTCGTGGGCGCGCACCTCCAGAGCCGCCAGGCGTTGGGCGAAGAGCGGCAGAACGTGTTCCGGCTGTTCCCCCGTCTCGCCGAGAAGCGCGACGTGATCGCGGGCTATCTGTCGGGCGGTGAGCAGCAGATGGTGGCCATCGGCCGCGCGCTGATGAGCCGCCCCAAGGTGCTCGCGCTCGACGAGCCCTCCCTCGGCCTGGCGCCGCTGATCGTTTCCGAGATCTTTTCGGCGATCGCGAAACTGCGTGCCGAAAGCGGTCTGACGATCCTGCTGGTCGAGCAGAACGCGAGCCGCGCCCTGGCGATCGCGGACTACGCCTACATCATGGAAAACGGCCGCGTGGTGCTGGACGGAACGTGCGACGCGCTGCGGCGCAATGCGGACGTTCGCGAGTTCTATCTCGGGCTGAGCGCCCAGCAAGGCCGCACCAGCATGCGCGATGTCAAGCACTACAAGCGCCGCAAGAGGTGGCTGTCATGAGCGAACCGGTCCTGGATGTCCGGGGGGCGACGAAGAAGTTCGGTGGCGTGACCGCCGTGAACAACGTGAGCCTGCACGTCATGCCGGGCGAGATCGTCAGCCTGATCGGACCCAACGGCGCGGGCAAGACGACCACCTTCAACCTCATCAGCGGTGTGCTGGGTCTGAGCGCGGGGCAGGTCGTCTTCAAGGGACAGGACACCGCGCACATGAAGCCATCGGATTTCGCGCGCGCCGGTATCGGCCGCACGTTCCAGAACCTTGCCCTCTTCAAGCACGGGACCGTGGTGGAGAACCTGCTCACCGGTCGTCATGTGCATTTCAACTACACGGTGCTGGAATCGCTGCTGTTCTGGGGCCGGCCGCGGCGCGAGGAGATCGCGGCGCGCCGCAAGGTCGAGCAGATCATCGAGTTCCTCGAGATCGAGGAGCTGCGCGACAAGCTGGTGTCCCAACTGGCGTATGGCCAGCAGAAGCGCGTCGAACTCGGGCGTGCCCTCGCGTGCGAGCCGAGCCTGCTGCTGCTGGACGAGATCGTCGCGGGCATGAACCGCGAGGAAAAGGAAGACATCGGTCGCTTCACGCTCGACATCCGAGACGAGTTCGGCATTGCGGTGCTCATGATCGAGCATGACATGCAGGTCGTCATGGACCTGTCCGACCGCGTCTACGTGCTTGATTTCGGCATGCTCATCGCCGAGGGAACGCCTGCCGAGGTGACGGCCAATCCGGCGGTGATGCAGGCTTACCTGGGTGCGGAGGTGGCAGATGCTTGACCACGCGCAGTTGATCCGCGGGGAGGCCACGATGCCCGGGCTGCTGAGGCTGCAGGCGCAGGAGCGCGGCGAACAGGTGGCCTTGCGCGAGAAGATCCACGGCATCTGGCAGGGCCGCACCTGGTCGGACTACTACCGGACCGCGCGCCGGGTGGCGCACGGCCTCACCCGGCTCGGTTTGCAGCGGGGTGACCGGATCGTCATCGCGGCAGAAGACGTGCCCGAGTGGTTCTACGCGGACCTCGGTGCCCAGATGATCGGCGTGCAGGTGGTCGGCATCTACCCCACCAACCCCTGGGCCGAAGTCCAGTACATCGCCGGCCACTGCGCGGCCAGGCTGGCGATCACGGGCGACCAGGAACAGACCGACAAGGTGCTCGATGCGATGCGCAACGGCGACGGCCTGCCTGCACTGGAGCACATCTTCTGCGTCGACATGAAGGGCTTGCGCCACTATGAAGCCGGTCGGCCGCATGCCTTCGAGCACCTGCTTGCGCTCGGCGACCAGTTGACAGCCGAAGACCCCGATGCGGAGCGCCGGCTCGACGGCATGATCGATGCGCTGGTGCCGGACGAGGTGAACATCCTGGTCTACACCTCCGGTACCACCGGCCCGCCGAAGGGGGCGATGCTCACGCACCGCAATTTCGTCTATGGCGCGTACGCGTACATGGTGGCGCGCCGGATGATCGGCAAGCCCTTCGAGTCGGTCTGCTACCTGCCGCTGTGCCACGTGGCCGAGCGCACCTATTCCACGGTGCAGCACCTGTTGTCGGGCGGCTGCGTCAACTTCGCGGAATCGGTCGACACGGTGGCCACCAACATTCGCGAGATCGGTCCGACTTTCTTCCTCGGCGTTCCGCGCATCTGGGAGAAGCTGCAGCAGGGTTTCGAGTTCCGGATGAAGGACAGCGGGCGCGCGCACTGCTCTTTCGCAACATGCAGCGCCATATGGGATTGAACCGCACGCACACCCGCATGTGCGGCGGCGCCTCGGTGTCGCCCGAGACGCTGAAGTTCTTCGACATCATCGGCCTGCCGGTCGGCCAGGGCTACGGCCTGACGGAAGCCGGGGGACTGGCGTTCGTGCAGGTGCCGGGGCGCCCCTTCATCGCCGGCAGCTGCGGCCCGGCCATGGAGGGCGTGGAATGGCGGGTCGCTGGCGACGGCGAGGTCTTCGTGCGGTCGCCCGGTGTGTTCCGGGGCTATCTGTTCGACGACCAGGGCACCGCCGACATCCTGTCGGCCGAAGGCTGGATCGCCACCGGTGACATCGTGGAACAACGCGGCGACGGAGAGATCGCGGTGGTGGATCGCAAGAAGGCCATCATCATCACCAGTGGCGGCAAGAACATCGCGCCCTCGGAGATCGAGAACGCCCTGAAAGACAGCCCTTTCGTGCGCGAGGCCATCGTGGTGGGCGAGGGCAGGAAGTTCCTCGGCGGCCTGATCCAGATCGACTTCGACACCGTCGGCCGCTGGGCCGGCGAGCGCAACCTGCAATACACCACCTACCGGTCGCTGACGCAGATGGCCGAGGTGGTCGAACTGATCCAGGGCGTGGTCGACGACGTCAACTCGCGCTTCGCACGCGTGGAGAACGTGCGCAAGTTCGTCCTGCTCGAAAAGGAACTCGACCACGACGACGGCGAACTCACCGCAACGCAGAAGGTGCGCCGCGGCCTGATCAACAAGAAATTCGCGCGCGAGCTCGAGATCATCTACGGAGGCGCGTGATGGGTTACTTCATCGAACTGGTGATTGCCGGCCTGGCGGTCGGTGCCATCTACGGCCTGGTGGCGATGGGCTTCGCCGTCATCTACAAGGCCACCGGCATCGTCAACTTCGCCCAGGGCGAGATGGGCATGCTGAGCGCCTACACCACCTGGGCTCTGGCAACCACGCTGGGCACCGGCAGCGTCCTCACGGTGCTGCTGGCGGTCGTGATCGGCGCGCTGCTGGGCCTGGTGTGCGAGCGACTCATCATGCGGCCGATGCTCGGCGAGCCGGTGCTCTCGGCGGTGCTGGTGACGGTCGGTCTGGCCGTGGTGCTTCGCTCGGTGGTCACGATCATCTGGGGTGCTTCGCCGCACAAGTTCGAGGTGCAGGGCGCGGACCGGATCGTGCAGATGGGCGACATCGGCCTGCGTGTGAGCCAGCTCGGCGTACTCGCCGCGCTGCTGGTCGCCGTCGCGGGATTCTGGTTCTTCCTGGGCCACAGCCGGTTCGGCGTGGCCATGCGGGCGGTCGCTGCCGACGAGAAGACGGCGCGATTGATGGGGGTGTCGACCGCGCGTGTCCAGGCGGTGGCCTGGGCCTCGGCCTCGGGGTTGGCCGGCCTTGCCGGCGCATTGTTCGCGGTCATCTACGGCCTCACGCCGACCGTTTTCGAACTCGGCCTCAAGGCCTTCCCCGCCACCGTGCTCGGCGGCTTCGACTCGGTGCTGGGCTCGGGCGCCAGCGGTCTGATCATCGGCGTCTTCGAGAACCTGGTGGGCGGCTACCTGTCCAGCACGCTCAAGGATGTCGCGGGTTTCACGCTGATCCTGGTGGTGCTGATGGTGCGGCCGTTCGGGCTGTTCGGCGAAAAGAGAATCGAAAGAGTCTGATGCGAAGCGCCTACTTCAAAGAGCACTACAGCGCGCTCGTCGTCCTCACGGACTCCACGGCAGTGAAGGCCTGGGTGGCTGTACTGATGCTGTCATTGGTCGCCGCGCCGTTCGTCCTCGGCAATTTTGCGCTGTCCCATCTGACCATCATCCTGTTCACCGTAGTGGGCGTGCTGGGCCTCACCGTGCTCACCGGGTTCGCCGGGCTGATCTCGCTGGGACATGTGGGTTTCCTCATGCTGGGCGCCTACGCCTATGCGATCGGCGTCACGCGCCTGAGCCTGCCACCCGAACTGGCATTGATCCTGTCCGCGATGGTGCCGGCCCTCTTCGGGTTGCTGGTGGGTGTGCCCTCCCTGCGCCTGCACGGTCTCTACCTGGCGATCACCACGCTGGCTTTCAGTCACATCGTGAGCGCACTGATTCTGGCCGGGGGCAAGTTCACCGGGGCGGGGCGCGGGATCACGGTGCCGCGTCCGAGCATGCTGGGCTTCGACCTGTCCAGCGACCGTTCCTTCTACTGGTTCTGCCTGTTCATCAGCACGCTGGCCGTGCTGGTCACGCTGAACCTGCGGCGCTCCTCGTTCGGGCGGGCGCTGGTGGCCTTGCGCGACAACGACATCGCTGCGCGCACGATGGGGGTGAACCTGGTGCGCTACAAGCTGCTGGCCTTTCTCGTCAGCGCGGCGCTCACCGGTATCGCGGGAGCGCTCATGGGGATCTACATGAGCATCGTGAGCGTCGAGAGCTTTCCGTTCCTGCTGTCCATCGAGGCGCTCGCCGTCATCATCGTGGGCGGGCTCGGCTCTGTGCTGGGGGCGGTGCTGGGCGCGGTCTTCATCGTCACGCTGCCGGAGGTCTTCAGCGCCCTCGTGAACCAGCTGGGGGGGCGCCTCCAGGACGTGATGACGAGCAGCGCGCACGAAGTCAAGAGCGTCCTGTATGGCCTGGCCATCATCGGCTTCCTGCGTTTCGACCCGCGCGGCCTGCGTGGCATCTGGCACGACATCCGACAGGCCTGGGTGTACTGGCCCCTGCGCTACTGATCACTCAACCACATGGAGACATCATGAAACTGAAACGAGTCCAACTCGCTGTGACTGCCCTTCTGACCGCAGGCGCATGCCTGACCGCCGCCGCCCAGCAAGGGGTGACGGACACCGAGATCGTGGTCGGCGACATCCTTCCCCTGACCGGCCCGCCGGCCTTGCTGGGCGTGGCCCACAACCTGGGCGTGAAGGTCGCGATCGCCGAGGTCAACGCTGCCGGGGGCATCCATGGGCGCAAGGTGCGGCTGATCTCCGAAGACGACGGCTACGTGCCGTCGCGCACGATCCAGGGGGTGCGCAAGCTGATCAACAGCGACAAGGTCTTTGCGCTGACATCGGTCTCCGGCACGGCGCAGGCGCAGGCTGCGATGCCGCTGATCACCCAGGCGGGTCTGCCGTCGATGGCCCCCATCACCACGTATGAAGGGCTCTACAAGCCGGCGATCAAGAACGTGTTCGCGGTCGGCTACGACATGAGCAATGCGGTAGACGAGTTGGTCGCGAAGATGGCCGACCGCTTCCCCGGCAAGAAGTGGGCGCTGATCTCGCAGGACGACGACTACGGCGAGAACGTGCGCGCTGGTTTCGAGCGCGCTGCCAAGGCGAAGAAGCTGGAGGTGGTGTCGACGCAGATCTACAAGAAGGGCCAGACCGACTTCTCCTCGGAGATTCTGAAGGTCAGGCAAGCCGGGGCCGAAGCCCTGCTGGCCGGTGGCGTGCTCGGGGAAAACGTGGCGATGGTCAAGGAACTGGAGCGCATCGGCCACAAGATTCCGGTGGGCGTGACCTATGTGTCTCGCGTTCCGGCGAGCGTCAAGCTGATGGGCTCGGCCGGTGAAAACGTCTACACCGTGGACTACGTGTATCTGGAAAGCTCGCCGCAGGCCAAGGGCTTCATGGACAAGCTGGCCAAGCACCTTTCCCCGGAAGAACTGGCGCGAACCAATCGATATTCGTTCACGGGGTATTCGGCGACGCGTGCGCTCTTCGATGCCATGGGCCGTTGCGGCAAGACGCTGACCTGGGACTGCACCAATGCCGAACTGGCCAAGGTGAACAACCTCGAAACCGGTGCCATGACCCCGATCAGCTTCACCGCCGCCAACCATCTGGCCGCGCCCAAGCTCTTCCTGCTGAAGGCCGACCCGGCCGGCGTCAACTACAAGGTCGTGGAATAACCGGAGCGAAGCGGCCGATGCGCGGCTATTTCTTCTCGGCCATGAAGCCGAGCAGGAACAGCCGCGTGATCCGATCGCAAAGCTCGTCGGACTTCATCGGTCCGCCGGGCCGATACCAGTAGTCGGTCCAGTTCAGCATCCCCAGCAGCATCATGGCGTAGGGTTTGTAGACGTGGTCCTGCAGACCCGGGTTGACCTCGCGCAGCAGGCCTGCCACCTGCTGCGTCACCGTTCGCTCCAGTTGGCGCAACGGCGTCTGCATCGCCTTCGGCAGAAACTTCACGTCGTTCATGGCGATGACGTGGCGTCGCCGCGACTGCGCTGACTTCTGGGCATAGGTCTGAACGAAGGCCGCGAACCGGTCGTTGACCGGTGCACCGCCGGACACCGCTTCCTCCACGCTCGCGATCACCTTCTCCAAATGTTCCGTCAGCATCGCGCTGAGCAGGTCGTCCTTGGTGGGGAAGTAGTGATACAGCATCGACTTCGTCGCGCCGCACGCCTGCGCGATGTCCTGCATCTTCGCGTTCGGGTAGCCCACCTTGGCAAAAAGGGCGGCGGCGCTGTCCATGATGGACAGGCTCTTGGCGTCGTAGTCGTCAGATCGCACGCGTGGCATGTTCG
>SEGN01000256.1 GCA_004211245.1 Variovorax sp. | reverse complement strand
GTCTTCGCCGGCACGACGAGGTCGCCCGGGACCAGGCCTTCGAGCACCTCGCTGGCACCGCCGCCGCGCAAACCCAGGCGGACCGGCTGGCGCCGTGCATGCCGTCCATCCACCTTGAGCACCCACGGTTCGGCACCGTCCGCGCCGCGCAGCGCGTCGGACGCCACCAGCACGGCCTGCGGCCGGCGCGCGACCTCGATGTCCACCGACACGGTCATGTCCTGGCGCAGGTAGGCCGGCGGCTCGGCCACGTCCAGCTTGACCTCGACCGAGCCGCGCTGCACGTCCACGCCGGGGTTGATGTAGACCAGCTCGGCCGCGAGCCGCTGCGCCGGATACGCATCGGCCGAGGCCATCGCCCTCTGGCCGGGTGCCAGCAGTTGCAGGCTCTTCTCGTCGATCTGCACCACCAGCTGCGTCTTGCCGGCCGGCGACAGCACCATCAACGCCTTGCCCGGCTGAACCACGTCGCCGGACTCCACGGCGCGGCCGATCAGCGTGCCGTCCACCGGCGCGGCGATGGTGGCGTAGACCAGCCGGGAACGCGCCAGGGCCGCGCCCGCCAACGCCTGCGCCAGCGCGGTCTCGGCCACGGCCTCGTCGCTGCCGCCGGCGCGTGCACTCTCCAGCTGGCTCCGGCTCGCCTGCACCTGTGCCTCTGCAAGCGCCACCGCCTTGCGCACGTCGTCCAGCGCGGCCTCTCCGACGAAGCCCTGCTGGAAGAGACTCGTGTTGCGGCGCAGCTGCGCGCGCGCGTTGTCCAGGTTCACCTGCGCCTGGCGCAGGGTCTGCGCGGCCACGGGTGCCTGCACCTCGCGCAGTTGCCGAAGCCGCGCCCGCGCCTGCGCCACCGCCGCGTCGGCCTGCGCGAGCGCAGCCGATCCCTCGGCGCTCTCGAGTTCGATCAGCACCTGCCCGGCGCGCACGCCCTGCCCTTCGGCCACCGGCACGCGCTTCACGGTGCCCGTGATCTGGGTGCCGATGGTCACGCGGTGCGGCGTCTCCACATGCCCGCTGGCCACCACCGACTGCACGAAGTCGCGCTGCACCACGGCCATGGCCTCCACGCGCGGGCCGAGCACGAAGCGCGCGCCGTACCAGAGGCCCGCAGCCACCACACCCGCCAGCACGAGCGCGAAACCCAGGCGGGGCTGCACGACGCGCCACAGGCGCGCAGCGGCGTGCACGGGCGCGCCCGGCGCTGGCGGCAAGGCGTTGCTGCCGTCCTTGGAAGCCGGGGCGGGGGATTTCATGGCGGGAGGAGCCTGCAGTGCGAATCGAACGAGCGCCAAGTCTCATCGCGCCGCGTCAACGCGGCTTGACGCAGCGCAAGACCGCCGCACCGGCGCGGCCGAAAAATCCGGCTGTGCCTCCCACGCAGCAGACCGGTGCGGTGCGAGCCTTCTCCCCCGACCCTCGAGGAAAAAACCGCTGCGTCGGCCAGCAAGGCGCTCGACGACAGCAAGGAGGCCGCGCGTGCGGCACAGGATGAAAGCCGCAAGGCCGCGGCAGCCTCGCGGGAAGCGCTGGCCAGGGCCGAGGAGTCGGTGAGCCGGGCGGCGCAGGCCAGCAAGGAAGAAGCCGAGAAGGCCGCCCAGGCCACGCGTGAAGCACTCGACAAGGCGGATCAGGCCGCGCGCTCGGCCGCGAAGGCCGCTGCGGATGCGTCTGCACGCACGCTCGAAGCCATGAAGCGCGCAGCCCGGCCGGCAGGCACCGACAAGAAGTAGCCCGCCCGGCACGCGGTGGACGGCAACGGGGCCGGCCCTGCGGCCGAAAGGGGTTCGTGCGTGCTACGCTCGCGCCGAACCGGATGCCTGCGGCATTCGTGCTCCCCTTTCCCTGCCCACGCATGAAACCTGCCTCCCACATCGCGGTGCTCGACGACGAGGTCGACATCACGCTGCTGCTGGCCAACTACCTGCAGGGCCACGGCTTTCGCGTCACCCAGGTGCACAACGGCCGCGCATTGATGGCGCTGATGGAGACCGATCCCGCGGAGCTCGTGCTGCTGGACCTGGGCCTGCCCGGCGAAGACGGTTTCTCGATCGCGCGCCGCATGCGCGAGCGCTGGCGCTGCGGTCTGGTCATCGTCACCGGCCGCGGCGATGCGGTCGACAAGGTGGTGGGCCTGGAAGTCGGTGCCGACGACTACGTGACCAAACCGTTCGACCTGCGCGAGCTGGTCGCGCGCGTGAAGGCGGTGCTGCGCCGCCTGACGCCGGAGATGCCCGCCGCGTCGGCGCCGGCCGCGCTCGCCGCGGCACCCACGGACAGGCTGTGCTTCGCAGGCTGGCAACTCGACACCGCCGCACGCAGCCTGCGCAACCCGCACGGTGAGGAGGTCACGCTGACCGGCGGCGAGTTCGACCTGCTGCAGGCCTTTGCGCGCCATCCCGGGCGCGTGCTCTCGCGCGACTTCCTGCTCGAGCAGACGCGCGGCCGCGAAGCCGCGCCCTTCGACCGCACGATCGACGTGCAGGTCGGACGCCTGCGCAAGAAGATCGAGGCGGATTCAGAGGATCCGCAGCTCATCAAGTCGGTTCGCGGCGCGGGCTACATCCTGGTGCCGCCGGTGTCCCATGGCTGACGCCACGGGCGCCCCGCCCGGCGTGCCCATCCGGGGGCTGCCCTCCGACATCGACGAAGGCACGGTCTTCCGCTCGCTCTTCCTGGCCTATCCGGATTCGCTGCTGATGGTGGACGGGTCGGGCCGCATCATGCTGGCCAACCCGTCGGCGGCGGCGCTGATGGGCTACACGGTGGACGAACTGCTGGGCCTCAACGTCGACGTGCTGGTCCCCGACAGCATCCGTCCGCGCCATGCCGCCTACCGCGAAACCTATGGCCGCGCACCCCGTCCGCGCCCGATGGGCACACACATGGAACTGGTGGCCAAGCGCAAGGACGGCAGCGAGGTCATGGTCGAGATCGCGCTCAGCCCGCTGCAGAACCACGGGCTGCCGTTCGTGGTGGCGGCCATCCGCGACATCGGCGCGTACCCACGCGTGAAGCAGGCGCTGCAGCGCGCCCGCTACAGCGAGCACCTGGCCCAGCTGGGCCGCCTTGCGGTGGACACGCGCGACCTGCAGGTGGTGCTGCAGCACGTGCCGGAGATCATCACCACGGCGCTTCAGGTCGAGGTCGCCGTGGTGTGGCTGCTCGACGGCAGCCGCCTCGAGTTCAGGGTGGCGAGCGGCGTCGGCTTGCTGGACGGCGAGGAGATCGGCGCACGCGTGGCCAACCGGCGCGAGACGCCGCCCGGCTTCGTCTTCGCCCAGGGACGTCCTGTGCTGGTGCCCGACTACCGCCTGGAACACCGCTTCGCCGTGCCCCGCGCCTATCTCGAAGCGGGCCTCGTCAGCGCACTGGCCGTCCCGCTGAGCGATCGCGGCCGCGTCATCGGGATGCTGTCGGCACATTCGAAGGAGTCCAAACGCTTCGGCGACGAGGAGGTGCGCTTTCTCGAATCGCTGTCCAGCCTGCTCGCCACCAGCCTGCAGCGCGTGCAGACCGAGGAGGCGCTCAACCACGCACAGCGGCTGGAGAGCGTCGGCCAGCTCACCGGCGGCATCGCGCACGACTTCAACAACCTGCTGACCGTGATCCAGGGCAACCTCCAGGTGCTGGAAGAGTTGCCCGCACTCGCGCAGGACACCGTCGCGCCGCAGCTGCTGGGCGCGGCCGCCCGCGCCACGCGGCGCGGCGCCGAACTCACGGGCAAGCTGCTGGCGTTCTCGCGGCGGCAGATGCTGCAGCCGAGCACCGTCGACACATGCGCGCTGCTGCATTCGCTGGCCGACATGCTGCGCCGCACGCTGGACCAGCGCATCCGCATCGAGATCGACTCCGCGCCGGGGTGTCCGTCCGTGATGGCGGACCCGGGGCAACTGGAGTCCGCGCTGCTCAACATCGCGATCAATGCGCGCGACGCCATGCCCGAGGGGGGCACGCTGCGCTTTCGCACCGAAGTCTGCGCGGCGCTGCCTCCGGCGCTGCGCAATGCGCCGAACAGCGACGCCGCGGCAGGCTTTGTGGCCATCTCGATCGCCGACAGCGGCACGGGCATGTCGGACGAGGTGAAGGAACACGCCTTCGAGCCCTTCTTCACCACCAAGGAAACGGGCCGCGGCACGGGGCTGGGCCTGAGCACCGTGTACGGTTTCATCAACCAGTCGCGCGGCGCGGTGGCGATCGACAGCAAGGTCGGCCACGGCACCACCCTCACGCTCTACCTCCCGCAGCAGGCGCCAGCCGGGGTGCCGGCAGCCGTGGAGGAGCGCGCCGATGAAACGATCCCGCCCGGGCTGCGCGTGATGCTGGTGGAAGACGACGCGGAAGTGCGCAAGGTGATCGAGATCTTCCTCGTCACGCTGGGCTGCGAGGTGACGGCAACGGCCACGGCCGAGCAGGCGCTGACGGCGCTGGACGCGCATGCGGGGCCGTTCGACCTGCTGCTGAGCGACATCGCCCTCGGTGCCGGCATGCGCGGCACGCGGCTGGCCACCGAAGTGCAGCGGCGTTATCCGCAGCTGGCGGTGCTGCTGATGTCGGGTTTCTCGGCGGAGCTGCTCGATGCCGACCGCGAGGTGCCGCCGAGCTGGGAGCTGCTGCGCAAGCCCTGCACGCGTTCCGAACTGGCGCAGGCCATGGCCAAGGTGCTGGACGGCCGCGCCTGAGCGCGACGGCGTTCCCTACTGGAGCATGGCGGGCGCAGGGGCCAGGCAGCGTTGCACGAAGGCCGAGAGCGCGCCCACGTCGGGGATGTGCACATCGCGCCGCCCCTTCGAGGCAAAGCCGATGACCTTGTCGCGCGCCAGGCGCGAGAGCGCGCGGCTCACGCTCTCCAGCGTCATGCCCAGGTAGTTGCCGATCTCCGCGCGCGTCATGCGCAGCGTGATCTCGTCGGTGCGCATGCCGCGCTCGGCCAGCGAATCCGCCCAGTGGCGAAGGAACTCGGCCACGCGCGCATCGGCGGGGAGCGTGCAGACGGACATGAGCGAATCGCGGTCGTGCGCGATCTCGCGGCTCATCGCGCTGTGCAGCACCTGCAGCAGCGCGGGATGCGCGGCGCAGGCGGCCAGCAGCGATTCGTAGGACACCATCCAGATCTCGCCGGTGTCCATGGCCACCGCATCGCATGCGTAGTGGCCGTCTGCGATGCCGTCGAAGCCCAGCCAGTCGCCGCGGAACTTCAGGCCCACGACCTGCTCGCGCCCGTCGGCCGTGAGATTCACGATCTTGAAGAAGCCGGAGTTCAGGATGTAGAGGTTGCCGAAGCGCTCGCCGGCCTGGTAGATCACGTCACCCGTGTGCACCACGCGGCGCTGCGGCTTGAGCTGCTCGCATAGCAGCTTCAAGGTGTCGGCGGTGTGCTGGCCTGCGCAGGCGCTGCCGGCGATGGGCAGGGCCGGTGCGGTCTTGTGGGGGGTGGCGGTATTCAGCATGGTGGACTCCTTGGAGGTCTGTCGCGTGTCGGTGGATGGATGCTAGGAAGCCATCGGCAACGCCATGACAACGGAGGAAATCGGTCGGTAACGCTCGGTGAATGCCGTGTGTCCGGCGTGTATCAGGTGCGAGCGGCGTGCAGCAAGTCACAGGCGCAGGTGCCTGTGCCTTGACCTGAATCAAATGGGGCGCCCTGTGCGTGTCTACCCTTCGCAGGTCGCACATCCACCTTCGTCATGCCCTTTTCCCAGCCAGTCCGTGCGCTCGACGCCGCACCCAGGCGCTGTTCCGCGGCGCCGCCGAGGCGTTGGGCGCGCGCGTGGCCGTCATGCGCTCGGGCCTGTCGGTCGCGAGCACGGTGCAGGAGGTGCAAGACACCGCCCGCGTGCTCGGGCGTCTCTACGACGCCGTGGAATGCCAGGGCCTGGACCCCGCGCTCGTGGCGTGCATCGGCCTGCACGCGAACATTCCGGTGTTCGACGGAGTCGCCGCGAAGGACCACCCTGTCGACCAGCTTGCGGAACTGCTCGGCGACGGCACCCCGCTGGCCGACAACCGGCGCTTCCTGCTCCAGGCTCTGCTGCTGGAAGCCATCGCCTGAGTCGCCAGGCGCTGCCGTGAGCGCGCTTGATCCAGCGCAACACGCCCGGGACGTGCGGTTCCTACAGTGACCACGACGGTCCTCCCGAACGCCTTGCGACGACCGCCTTCTTCGTCACCCATCCACTCAAGGAACTCCCATGAAAAGCGATACCCAGCTGCGCAACGACGTCCAGGCCGAACTGAACTGGACCCCCGAAGTCAGGACGTCCGACGTGGGCGTGATCGTCAAGGACGGCGTCGTGACCCTTACCGGCCACCTCGCGAGCCATGCCGAGAAGTACGCCATCGAGCGCGCCGTTCAGCGCGTGCAGGGCGTCAAGGCGCTGGCCGTGGAACTGACGGTGAAGCTGCCTTTCGACAATCAGCGCACCGATGCCGACATCGCCCTGGCTGCGGAGCGCGCGCTCCAGTGGAACGT
>SEGN01000024.1 GCA_004211245.1 Variovorax sp. | reverse complement strand
GAGGCGAAGCTCGCGCTCGTGGTCGTCTTGCCGACGCCGCCCTTGCCCGAGGTCACCACCACAATTTTGGCCATGGCCATTCCTTCTCTACTTTGTTGATGTGATCGGATCGATCACGAGTTTCTTGCCGTCGAGGCTGATCTGTGCCGCCTTGCCGGCCACGTCGGGGCCGAGCGGTACTTCGGCGGTGCGGTAGATGCCGGCGATCGCCACCAGCTGCGCCTCGAGGCAGGTGGTGAAGATGCGCGCTTCGGTGTTGCCGCGGGCGCCTGCGATGGCCTTGCCGCGCAGCGGTGCATAGACGTGCACGTTGCCGTCCGCGATGACTTCGGCGCCGAAGCTCACCACCGCGGTCACGATCACGTCGCCGCCGCGCGCATAGACCTGCTGGCCCGAGCGCAGCGGCTTGTCGATCAGCAGCGTGCCGTTGGCCGGCACCGGGACCTCGCGCACGATCTGCGGCGCGGGGCTCGGGGCTTCGGCGGGTGCTGCGGGCGGACGCGCCGGCGGCGAGACCGGCATCGCCGCCAGCGAGAGCCCGGCAGCACGCGCGGCGGCATTCTGTTCGGCGTTGCCGCCGCGCACAGCGATCGGCTGGGTCTGGTGGCGCGCGAGCAGCGCACGCAGGGCGGTGAAATCGATCGCGGTCGAATCGCCGCCCTCGCCCTGCAGCAGCGACAGGTCGATGACCACCGGCTCCTGCTCGAAGAAATCGGGCGAGTCGGCCAGCTGGGCGTCGAGCGCCTCGGTCAGGACGGCCAGGTCGGCTGTCTTGAGGATCACCGCGATCAGCGGCAGCGTCGCGCTCTTGAATTCGAAAACCGCTCGGGTGCGCGCGGCGGATGCATCGGCCATGGGAAAGGTCTTGCGGAAAGCGTCCTAGTCTAACGGCCACCGGTGCGTCGCCCGGCGCAACCCCGCTGCAACTCACGCCACGCCAACACTCTTTTCAACAGGTTGCATTTGGCGATGCAACCCGCCATGGGTGACCCCACTCGTAAACCCGTCTTGTTCCTACACGGTGGAAACCCGCGTCTTTGCAAAGTCGCCCCTCCGAAATCGTCCATCACAACAATCAGAGAAAAAACCGACGATGCACCCCGTCCTCAACATCCAGCAAGTCCGCAAGGACCGATTCACCTACAGCGTGGCCACCACCCAGCCTGCGCCACTGGGTGCGGGCGACTATTTCTTCGAATCGGTCGAACGCTGTCTGCGCGACGCGGGCGAGGCGCTGCACGCGTACTTCGACGACGTGTTCATCTGTTTTGCCAACGTGCCGCTGGGCGTGCACCCGGTCGAGCGCCTGCTGCAGGAGCCGCGCGTCTTGCTGGAGGAATTGGCCCAGCGCTGGAGGGAAGCGCACCGCATTCGTGCCTGCGGTAAACCCTAGTCCCGTTCGCGACCCGGTGGTGCTCCACTTTTGTGCCTGATCTCTCCAGAATCCGGCACAGAGCAAAACCAACCACACGGGAGTGTATTTTTTGAACCTCGCGAATGTCCTGCCCTTGAAGGGCCTGTTCCGGAACGTCCCCGACGAAAGCCGGCCCTCCAAGCTTCTGCTGCTGCTCGAAGGCAGGGCGGTCTGGGAGCTGTCAAGCCTGCCGCTCGCGCTGCCATGGCTGATGGCGCGCGTTCCCAAGGGCGACGGGCATCCGGTGCTGGTGCTGCCCGGTCTCATGGCCGACGATGTGTCCACCGTGCCGCTGCGTCGCTTTCTTGCTGCACGCGGCTATGACGTGACCGGCTGGGGTCAGGGGCGCAATCTCGGGCCGCGCGAGGGCGTGCTCGGCCAGATGCGCAAGACGCTGGCCGAACTGCATGCACGCAGCGGGCGCAAGGTCAGCGTGATCGGCTGGAGCCTCGGCGGCGTTTACGCCCGCGAGCTGGCGCGCGCCGCACCCGCGCAGGTGCGCCAGGTCGTGACGCTCGGCAGTCCGCTCTACGGCGACCCCGACACCAGCAGCAACGCATGGGGCATCTACAAGATGGTGAGCGGCAAGAACGACGTCGATCCCGGCGAGCGCGGCGACGGCCCGCCGCCCGGGGTACCGACCACGTCGATCTTCACCCGCACCGACGGCATCGTCGGCTGGGGTTGCTGCATCGAGAGGAAGGGTCCGCTCACCGACAACATCGAGATCGTCGGCGCCACCCACACCGGACTCGGCGTGCACCCGCTCGTGCTCTACGCACTCGGCGACCGGCTGGCGCAGGCAGAAGATGCATGGGCCCATTTCAAGCCGCGCGGACTCGAACGCGCGCTGTATCCGGCAGGCAGCCCCGACCGCTGAGCGGCCGCCGGGTCGCCAGAACAACAACTTCAAGCACCACGGGACAGAGGAGACACCATGAACCACCTGAGCGGACTGGACGCGACATTCCTGCATTTCGAAACGGCCGAGATGCCGATGCATGTGGGTTCGCTCAACGTGCTCGACCTGCCCGAGGGCTACCAGGGCGACTTCTACGAAGACGCGAAGGCATACATGGTCGCGCGCATGCACCTGGCCGACGTGTTCACGCGCAAGCTGGCGCTGATGCCGTTCGACCTGTCGAATCCGGTATGGGTCGAGGACGAAGACATCGACGTCGACTACCACGTGCGCCATGTCACGCTGCCCAAGCCCGGCACCAACCGTCAGTTGCAGCAGTACGTGGCGCGCCTGCATTCCACGTTGATGGACCGCAGCCGTCCGCTGTGGGAGTTCTTCATCATCGACGGCCTGCAAAGCGGGCAGGTCGCGCTCTACACCAAGGTGCATCACGCCGGCATCGACGGCCAGGCCGGCGTCGAGGTGGGCAAGGCGATTTTCGACACCGCGCCGACGGGCCGTGTGGTCAAGCCGCCGCGCCCGCGTGCGCGCAGCCACAACTACCAGCTCGGCATGGCCGAGCTCGCCACGGCGGCGCTGCGCAACACGGCGGCGCAGTACGTCAAGCTCTACAAGATGCTGCCGGCATTGGGCCGCGCGCTCGGCAGCCTGGCCAAGCCGGCGGAGGCGGTGCCGGGCAGCGATGGCAAAGCCCTCGCCAAACGCTTCGACATGCGCGCGCCGCGAACGCCGTTCAACGTGTCGATCACGAACCAGCGCAGCTTCGCCGGCCGCACCATCCCGCTGGCCGAGACCAAGGCGATCGGCAAGCACTTCGGCGTGACGCTCAACGACGTGGTCATGGCCACCGTGTCGGGCGCGCTGCGCAGGTACCTGAAGGACAGCAACGAGCTGCCCGACAAGTCGCTGGTCGCCGGCGTGCCGGTGAGCCTGCGGGAGGCCGGCGACACCTCGGCCAACAACCAGGCCAGCATGATCCTGGTGAGTCTCGCCAGCGACCTGAAGGACCCGATCCAACGGCTTCGCGCGATCAACGCATCGTCGACCGCTTCGAAGTCGACGATGAACAAGTTCAAGGCCGTGATCCTCGACGACTTCCCGATGTTCGGCGCGCCCTGGCTGATGTCGGGCGCCGCCTCGATGATCGGCCGCTCGGGTCTCGTCAACGTGCTGCCGCCGGTGGCCAACGTGGCCATCTCCAACGTGCAGGGCGCGCCATTCCCGATGTACTTCGCCGGCGCGCTGGTCACCTGCTACTACCCCGTGTCGATCGCCAGCCACGGAACCGCGCTCAACGTCACGGTGCAGAGCTACAACGGCCGCATGGACTACGGCCTGATCGCCTGCCGCCGCGCCGTGCCCGACATCACCGAGATCGGTGACTACATGCTGGCCGAACACCAGACGCTGATGGACCTGATGCAGGCGCTGCCGGGCGATGCCAAGTCGGCGGCGGGCGCGGGCAAGCCCGGTGCGGCCCGGGGCGCCGCACCAGTGCCTGCCGCACCGGTGCCTGCCGCACCTGCTGCAAAGACCGCTGCCGCGAAGGCGCGCAAGCCTGCGGCCAGGAAGGTGGCTGCGGGCAAGACGCCTGCTCGCAAGGCAGCCGTCAAGAAAGCGCCTGTCCCGAAGGCGGCGCCGGCCAAACGCGCGCGCAAGGCCGCGACGGCCTGAGGCCCCCGCGGCACAGCGGGTTCAGGCGTTGCGCGCGCGCCCGAGCAATGCGTAGAGCAGGATCGCGCCGAAGGTCGCGGTCCCGATGCCACCGAGCGCGAACTGGCCGAACTTCAGCGTGAAGTCGCCGGTGCCGATGATCAATGTGATCGCGGCCACGATCAGGTTGCGGTTCTGCGAGAAGTCGACCCGGTTGTCCACCCAGATCTTGGCCCCGGCGACGGCGATCAGCCCGAACACCACGATGCTCACGCCGCCCATCACCGGCAGCGGGATCGCCTGGATCACTGCACCGAACTTCGGGCTGAAGCCGAGCACCAGCGCTATCAGCGCAGCCACCACGAACACCGCGGTCGAGTAGATCCGCGTGGCCGCCATCACGCCGATGTTCTCCGCATAGGTGGTGACGCCGGTGCCGCCGGCCGCGCCGCTCACCACCGTGGCAATGCCGTCGCCGATGAAGGCGCGACCCATGTAGCGGTCGAGGTTGTGCCCCGTCATCGCGGTCACGGCCTTCAGATGGCCCAGGTTCTCCGCCACGAGGATGATCGCCACCGGCGCGATCAGGAGCATCGCGTTCGCGGTGAACACGGGCGCTGTGAAAGCCGGCAGCCCGAACCAGGCCGCGTTGGCGATGCCGCTGAAGTCCATCGGTTTGCCGAGGCCCAGGCCGTTGGTGAGCACGGCATAGACGACGCTGGCGAGGATCAGGCCGACCAGGATCAGCAGGCGCTGCAGCATGCCGCGCGCGAACACCGCCACCAGTCCGACGCACAGGAACGTGACCGCCTGCATCCAGGCGTCGAAATTGCCGGCCGCCATGTTCTTGATCGGAATGCTCGCGAGGTTGAGTCCGATCACCGCCACCACCGCGCCGGTGACCACCGGCGGCATGAAGCGCTCGATCCAGCCGGTGCCGATCCACTGCACCAGCAGGCCGATCAGGATGTACAGCAGGCCGCAGGCGACGATCCCGCCGAGCGCCACGGCGATGTTGGCATTGGGCCCTGCGCCGGCATAGCCGCTGGCTGCGATCACCACCCCGATGAATGCGAAGCTCGACCCCAGGTAGCTCGGCACCCGTCCACCGGTCACCAGGAAGAAGATGAGCGTGCCGACGCCGCTCATCAGGATCGCGATGTTGGGGTTGAAGCCCATGAGGATCGGCGCCAGCACCGTCGCGCCGAACATCGCGATCACGTGCTGCACGCCCATCACGGCAGTCTGCGGCCAGGGCAGGCGTTCGTGGGGCGCGACGACGGCGCCCGGCGCCATGGCGACCTCGCGCCACTGGAAAAAATTGTTCATGGAGGTTGTCTCTTCGTTGTGGTGGGGAGTTCGTTCGGCGGGTGCTACCTCGGCAGCAGCATCGCCATGGTGAGGCGCGACACGCAGGTCAATTCGCCCGCGTCGTTGGCCAGATCGATCTGCCAGACCTGCGTGGTCCTGCCGCGGTGCACCGGCCGCGCCGTGCCGGTGACCCAGCCACTGACTGCCGCGCGCAGGTGGTTGGCGTTGATGTCGAGTCCCACGGCCCGATGCCCTTCGGGCGACGAGTAGTAGGCGCCCATCGATCCCAGCGTTTCGGCCAGCACCACCGACACGCCGCCGTGCAACAGGCCGAAGGGCTGAACGGTCCGCTTGTCGATCGGCACGCGTGCGCGCAGGAAGTCGTCGCCGATCTCGACGAACTCGATGCCGAGGGTGGAGACGGCGGTGTCGACGCTGTGCGCGTTGAGCTGGTCGAGCGAGACGGGTTTTTGCCAGATGGGCATGCAGGCTCCGGATGATCGTGAAGGGATTGATCAAAACTATAGCGGCCCACGCCTGTGCCGAGGTCGCGCACCCCGACTACAGCCGCCGGGGCGGGGCGCGCGCTAAGCTGCGCCGATGACCCGTGCCCATCGTTGGACTGCCGGCGTGCTCGGCGCGCTGGCGTTGCTGCTGCTTGCCGGTGCCGCTGCCGTGGCATGGTGGTTGCCGAGCGAGGCCGAACTCGCCACGCGCCTGCAGACCGAGTTCCAGCAGCGCTCGGGCATTGGCCTGAAGGTCGGGCGGGTGCACTGGGCCTTGCGGCCGGTGCCGGTGGTCGTGGTCGAGGACATCGCGACCGTGCAGGACCGGCCGATCACCGTGCGTCGCGTCGCATTGACGCCGCAGCTGGGTGCCTTGCTGTGGCAGCGGCGCATCGCGATCGACACGCTGGAAGTCGAAGGCGTCGTGCTCCCGCGTGCCTCCGTGCGCGCGTTCCGCGGACGCAACGCGGATCCGAAGGCGCCCGCCAGCGGTGACTGGTCGCTGTCGCCCGTGCCGGTGCAGGAGGTGCGATTCACCGACGTGACATGGATCGATCGCCGCGATATCGCACTGGCTTACGACGGCAGGATCGACTTCGACGCCGGCTGGCGCCCGCGCCGCGCCGAAGTCGCACGGCGCGGTGTCGCGCCGCCCGCGCGCCTCGTGCTCGCGCGGGAAGGCGATGCCGATCGCTGGCGCACCGACATCGAAGTGGGCGGCGGCGCCTGGCGCGGCGTCTCCGTGCTCGAGACCTCCGAAGCCGGTGCGCTGCGCTTCAGCGCCCAACTGGCGGCCACGAACGTGGACGTGGCGCAACTCACCGCTGCCTTCCAGCGTCGCAGCGCAGTCGAAGGGCGGCTGAGCGGCCAGTCCGAGCTGCGCAGCGAGGGCGCCGACCCCGGCGAACTGGCGCGCCGGCTGCACTCGCGCACGCGCTTCAGCGTGCAGCCGGCGCGGTTGCTGCGCTTCGATCTGGCCAAGGCGGTGACCACCGCCGGCATCAGCCGCGATGGCCAGACGCCGCTGGACGAACTCACCGGAACGCTGGACACGCAGGCCACCGACGACGGCGTGGTGCTGCGCTACAGCAACCTGAAGGCACGCTCCGGCCTGCTCACCGCCAGCGGGAGCGCGACCGTGATGAACCGCAAGCTCGACGGTGAAGTCGCAGTGGACCTGGTCGATGGCGTGGTTGGCGTGCCGTTGAAGGTCGGCGGCACGCTCGACGCGCCTGAACTGTCGCTGACCGGCGGCGCGCTCACCGGCGCAGCCATCGGCAGCGCGGTGCTGCCCGGCGTTGGCACCGCCATCGGCGCGCGCATCGGGCAGAAGATGGAAAAGCTGTTCGGCGGGGACCGCAAACCGCCGCGGACGCGCGGGCCGCGCAGTCCCTGACGCCGGCCGCCGCTATATTGGTGCGATGCCCACCATCGATCCAAATGTCTGACACCACGCTGGGCTCCCTTTTTCTTTCGCAGTGCGAGACGTATCCGGAGAAGCTGGCCTACGGCATGCTCGTCGACGATGCGCAGCTCGGGCCGTCCTGCAGCTTCGGCGAACTGCGCCGCGAGGTCGAGCAACTCGCGGCATGGCTCGTCACGGTCAGCGCACCCGGCGACCGGGTGGTGCTGGCATTTCCGGCAGGGCTCGACTTCGTGCGGATTTTCTGGGCCTGCATCCTGACCGGACGCATCGCCGTTCCGGTCCCGCCGCCCGACCGGATGCGGCTGCACCAGGCCGCACCGCGGTTGCGCAGCATCATCGCGGACGCCCGTGCCGCAGTGGTGTTGACCACCGGCGCGTTGCTCGATGCGGCGGCGTCGGCGCTCGACCCGGGCACGTTCACGCTCGCACGCTGGCGAGCGTTGCCGGTGGAGGCCGAGCGGCCCGGCCTGGCGCCGCGCGCCATCGATGTCGCGCCGGCACCCACGTCGATCGCCTACCTCCAGTACACCTCGGGCTCGACCTCCGCGCCGCGCGGCGTGCGGCTGTCACACGCGAACGTGATCGCCAATGCGCGCGCCATGATCTTTCTCGGACGGGGCGGCAGCGAGGCGCGCGCCCTCAGCTGGCTGCCGCACTTTCACGACTACGGCCTGGTCATCGGCATCATCTCGCCGATCGTGGCGGGCGCCAGCAGCTACCTGATGTCGCCCATCGCCTTCCTGCGCCGTCCGATGCGCTGGCTCGAGGCCATCGGCACCTACCGCATCACGCACACGGGCGCGCCAGATTCCGGCTTCGCGGCCTGCCTGCAGGCCATCGAAGGCAAGCCGATCACGGCCCGGCTCGATTCGCTGCTGAGCCTGAGCTGCGGCGCGGAGCCCGTGCGGGCGGACACCATGGAGCGCGCGCTGGCGGTGTTCGGTGCGGCCGGCATGCCGGCCGCGGCCCTCATGCCGTCCTACGGGCTTGCCGAAGCGGTGCTGGGCGTGACCATCCCGCAGGGCGGCGCGGTGTTGCGCGTGGTCACGGTCGACGCCGCGCAGTTGCGCGATGGCCGCTTCGTCGAGCGCGCCGCCGAAGGCGCAACAGGGCGCCGGTTCGTCGCCTGCGGCCAGCCGCTCGAGCAAACCGAGGTGTGCATCGTCGACGGCGCCACGCGCACGCCTTGCGCGCCCGGCACCATCGGTGAAATCTGGGTGCGCTCGCCGAGCGTCGGCAGCGGCTACTGGATGCAGGCGGAGGCGAGCGAGGACACTTTCGATGCCTGGCTGGCGGACGGCCGCGGCCCGTGGCTGCGCACCGGCGACCTCGGGGTGCGCGACGACGGCGACCTGTTCGTCACCGGCCGCGCCAAGGACCTGGTCATCGTCCACGGCGAGAACCACTATCCGCAGGACCTCGAATGGACGGCCGAGCGCGCGCACGGCGACCTGCGCATCGGCCACAGCGCGGCCTTCGCGGTCGACAGCCCTGCCGGCGAAGCCCTCGTGCTGGTGGTCGAGGTGGAGCTGCGCGTGCGGGAGCCCGACATCGAGCCGGTGTACCTCGCGGTGCGGCACGCCATCGCGATGGAACACGGGCTGCCGCTGCATGCGCTTGCCCTGGTGCGCACGGGTTCGCTGCCGCGCACCTCCAGCGGCAAGATCCGGCGGCGCGACTGCCGCGCCGCCTTCCTCGACCAGACGCTCGCGCTCGTCGCGCCGGTCCGCACCGGCGGTGCCGCGCTGCTGGAGCAGGAGCTGTCCGCCATCCTCGGCGAGGAGCGCGCACCGGTGGTGGCGCCGCGCGACGATGTCGAGCGGGCCATCCATGACATCTGGGTCGAGGTGCTCGGCGCGCAGGACTTCGGCGTGCACGAAAGCTTCTTCGCGCTCGGCGGCAGTTCGCTGCGCATGACGCAGGTCGTCTCGCGCGTCAACGCCCGTTTTGACATCGATTTGCCGCTCGGCGAACTGCTCGACCACGCCAGCATCGCCGCGCTGGCGAGCGAGGTTCGCCGTCATCGTTCGGGCGTTGCGGGCGGTGCGACGCCGCGTTTGCAGGCGCCGGTGGCGATCGCCCGCGATCGGGCGCTGCCGACCTCGCTGTCGCAGCGGCGCATGTGGCTCATCCAGCATTTCGATCCGGCCTCGACGGCCTACAACGTGCCGGTCGCCATGCGGCTGCGCGGTCACTTCGATCTGGCGCTGTGTCAACAGGCGCTCGATCTGATGGTGCAGCGTCACGAGGGACTGCGCACCCGTTTCCTCATGGGCGAACGCGAGCCGATGCAGTGGATCGAGCCCGCCCTCACGGTGCCGATCGAGTACATCGACCTGCTGCCGCTGCCCGCGTCGGAGCGCCAGCGCGAGGCGCGCGCGCTGCTCGCGCTGCGTGTCGCCCAGCCCTTCGACCTGGCGGTCGCGCCGCTGCACAGGCCGACGGTCGTGCGCCTCGGCGAGCGCGAGCACGTGTTGTTCTGGCTGCTGCACCACGGCATCACCGACAACTGGGCCGGCGTGCTGCTGATGCGCGAGGCCCTCGAGGCCTATGGTGCGCTGGTGCAGGGTCGCGTGCCGAAGGCCGCGCCGCTCGCGATCCAGTACGCCGACTACGCGAGCTGGCAGCGGCTGCCCGAATCGGTCGAGGCGCGGCGGCCGCACATGGCGTACTGGCTCGATCAGCTGCGCGATCTGCCGGACCTCGCGTTGCCGACCGATTTTCCGCGTCCGGCACGCGCCAGCTTCAAGGGCGCGCGGGTGTTCGTCGACATGTCGCCGCGCCTGCGCGCGGGCTTGCGCGAATTCGGTGGCCGCGAGGCCGCCACGCCGTTCGTGGTGCTGCTCTCGGCCTTCGCGCTGTTCATGTCGCGCATGGCGGCAAGCGAGGATGTGCCGATCGGCATTCCCATCGCCAACCGGCACCGGCTGGTGGCCGAGCAGCTCGTCGGCACGCTGGTCAACACGCTGGTGCTGCGCGCCGACCTGTCCGGAGACCCGAGTTTCCTGCAGCTCGTGCACCGCATGCGGCGTCGCGCGCTCGATGCCTATGCCCACCAGGACGCGCCCTACGACGAGCTGATCGACGCGCTCGGGCACGACCGCACGCTGCGCCCCGAGGGCCCGGTGCGCGTGCTGTTCAACGTGCTCAATGCGCCGGTGGGCGAGATCGACTATTTCGGCCTCGACGTCGACGAGTTCGACTTCGAGCGGTCGGCCGCGCAGTTCGACCTCTCGATGCATGTCGACACCGAGTTCTCGCATCGCATCCATCTCGAGTACGCAAGCGACCTCTACAGCCATGCCACCGCCTCGCGCATGCTCGAGAACTATCTGAGCCTGGTGGAGCGCCTGCTCGAGCAACCTGCGCTCAGCTTGGGTCGCGTCGACACCGTGTCGCCGGCCCACATGAACCTGCTGCGCCATGGCTGGAACGGCGCGAAGGCGCCACTGCCGGCGCAACAGCTGGTGCACCGCTACGTGGGCACCGACGACCCGCGGGTCGCGAACCGTGTCGCGGTGGTCGATGCCGAAGGGCGCGAGCTCAGCTTCGACGCGCTCGAGGCGGCGTCCAATCGCATCGCGCACACGCTGCGCGGGCATGGCGTGGGGCGTGGCGCGCGCGTGGGCCTGTGCATTGCGCGCGGGCCCGCAATGCTCATCGCGCAACTCGGTGTGATGAAGGCCGGCGCGGCCTATGTGCCGCTGGACCCCGCCTACCCGGTCGATCGGCTGCGCTTCATGGCGGTCGACGCCGACCTGGCCATGGTGCTGACGCAGGCCGGCGCGCACGACATCGTGGAGGGGCTCGGCATCGCGCTGCATGCGATCGACGATCCGGCCTTCCTGCAGAGCGCCCCCGAATCGCCGCTCGCGCCCGATCCGGCACGCGATGCCACGCCCGCAGACGACGCGTATGTCATCTACACCTCCGGCTCGACCGGCCAGCCCAAGGGCGTGAAGGTGCCGCACCGGGGCGTGGTCAACTTTCTCGAAGGTTTCGCGACCATGCCGGGCATGGGCGCAGAGGACTGTGTGGTCGCCATCACCAGCCCATCGTTCGACCCGTCGGTGCTCGACCTGCTGCTGCCGCTCAGGGTGCGGGCGCGCCTGGTCATCGCCTCGCATGCGCAGACGCAGGACCCCTTCGCGCTGCGCGCGCTGCTGGAGCAGAGCGGCGCCACGCTGCTGCAGGCCACGCCGTCGGCCTGGCGCCTGCTGATCGACGCCGGC
This sequence comes from Variovorax sp., assembly GCA_004211245.1. Classification (GTDB taxonomy): domain Bacteria; phylum Pseudomonadota; class Gammaproteobacteria; order Burkholderiales; family Burkholderiaceae_C; genus Variovorax. The sequence goes on along the minus strand of SEGN01000024.1, from coordinate 7,513 downwards.
TGGCACGGCACGCCGATCTTCCGCGCGCTGATCGGTGGCGAGGCGCTGCCGCCGATCCTGGCCGAGCGCCTGATGGCGCGCACCGGCGAGCTGTGGAACATCTACGGGCCGACCGAGACCACGGTCTGGACGACCGGCTGGAAAGTGGACAAGCCCCGCGAGCGCATCGCCATCGGCCGGCCGATACCGAACACCACCGTCTGGGTGCTCGATGCCGGCGGGCGCGTCTGCCCGATCGGCGTGCCGGGCGAACTGCACATCGGCGGCGTCGACGTCACGGCCGGCTACCACCGCCGCGACGAGCTCACCGCAGCCGCCTTCGTGCCCGATCCCTTCGCCGACACCGTCGGCGCCCGCCTGTACCGAACCGGCGACCTGGGGCGCTGGCGGCACGACGGCCTGCTCGAGCACCTGGGGCGCGCCGACCACCAGGTCAAGCTGCGCGGCCACCGCATCGAGATGGGCGAAATCGAGTCGGTGCTGCTCGACCACCCCGAGGTGGCCCATTGCGTGTGCGTGACGCGCGCCGAAAGCGAGGACGATGTGCGCCTGGTCGCCTACTTCGTGCCGGTTCCGGGGCGTTTGCCGCTCGTGTCGCAGTTGCGCCAGCACTTGCGCAGCGTTCTTCCCGAGTACATGGTCCCGCAGCACTTCGTGCTGCTCGACACCATGCCGCAGCTGCCCAATGGCAAGGTGAACCGGGCAGCGCTGCCGGCGCCCGCGGCCGAGAGCGCGCCGGGCGATGCGCGCAGCCATCTGCCGCCCGAGACGCACGAGGAGCGGGCGATCGCCTCGATCTGGTCGCGCGTGCTCGGTGTCGGGCAGATCGGCCTCGGTGACAACTTCTTCGACCTTGGCGGCCACTCGCTGCTGGCGATGCAGGCGCTCACCGCGATCAGGGCGGAGCTCGGCATCGAGCTGGAGCCGCGCCAGTTCATCTTCGAGACGCTGCGCCAGATGGCGCACCGCGAGACGCCGGAGGTCAACCCCGATTGAGCCGCCACGGGTGCCGCGCTACGCTCGACCGATGTCTGCCGCTCCCAACATTCCCCAGCTTCGGCTCTATCAGAACTGGCTGCGCGATGCGCGTGGCCTCACCTTCGATTCCTACGACGCCCTGTGGCACTGGTCGGTCACCGATCTCGACGCCTTCTGGCAGAGCCTCTGGGACTACACCGACATGCAGTCGCCGACCGCACACAGCGCGGTGCTGGCGCTGAACCGGATGCCCGGGGCCGTGTGGTTCCCCGGTGCGCAGGTGAACTACGCGCACCAGGTGCTGCGCCATGCGGACGCGGCGCACGCGGCCGGCGTACCGGCGATCGTCAGCGACAACGAACTCGGCGAAGTGCGCGAGCTGTCGTGGCCCGAATTGCGCCGCCAGGTCGCCTCCACCGCGCTCACGCTGCGTTCGCTCGGCGTGCAACGCGGCGACCGCGTGGCGGCCTACCTGCCCAATGTGCCGGAAACCATGGTGGCGTTTCTGGCCTGCGCCAGCATCGGTGCGGTGTGGAGTGTCTGCGCGCCCGACATGGGCACGGCGGCGGTGGTCGATCGCTTCCGCCAGATCGAGCCGAAGGTGCTGATCGCGGTCGACGGCGTGCACTACGGCGGCAAGCCGATCGACCGCAGCGTGGTGGTGCGCGAGCTGCGCGATGCGCTGCCCAGTGTGCAGAAGCTGCTGCTGATCGAGACGCCGTTCGCCGCTTCCGCCGTCCAGGCGCAGGCGCGCTGGGCCGAGGCCGCGGCCCGCGACGACGCCGAGGTGGCGGCTTTCGTGCCCGAGTGGCTGCCGTTCGATCATCCGATCTGGATCGTCTATTCGAGCGGCACCACCGGCCTGCCCAAGCCGATCGTGCACGGGCAGGGCGGCATCATCATGACCACCCATGCGTGCGGGCTGCACAACGACATCGGCGCGAGCTACGGCGCCAACAACGCGGGCGAACGCTTCCACTGGTACAGCTCGACCGGCTGGGTCATGTGGAACTGCCAGCTCGCCGGCCTGACCTTCGGCGCGACCATCGTCCTCTACGACGGCCACCCGGCAGGCAGCAAGGACAGGCCCGACTGGGCGGTGCTCTGGCGCTTCGTCGCGAAGCATCGCGTCACCTTCTTCGGCGCAGGTGCGGCTTACTTCGCCAACTGCATGAAGGCCGGCCTCACCGCGGCCGATGTCGGCGACCTGTCGCGAGTGAGGGCGCTGGGCAGCACCGGTTCGCCGCTGTCGGAAGACGTGCAGCGCTGGGGCTCGGCGCTGGTGCGCTCGGCCGGTTCGCCGGAGGTCTGGTGGTGCAACATTTCGGGCGGTACCGATTTCTGCGGCGCCTTCGTCGGCGGCAACCGCGAACTGCCCGAGGTGCCGGGCCAGATGCAGTGCCGCCAGATCGGCCACGCGGTGGAGGCGTGGAACGAGCACGGCCGGCCGGTCGTCGGCGAGGTCGGTGAGCTGGTCTGCACCCAGCCCATCCCGTCGATGCCGCTCTGCTTCTGGAACGACCCCGGCGATGCACGTTACCTGTCGAGCTATTTCGACACCTATCCCGGCGTCTGGCGCCATGGCGACTGGCTGAAGATCGCAGAGGACGGTGGTTGCATCATCTACGGCCGCAGCGACGCCACCATCAACCGCCAGGGCCTGCGCATGGGGACCAGCGAGATCTACAGTGCGATCGAGGGCTTGCCCGAGGTGCTCGACTCGATGGTGGTCGACCTCGAATACCTCGGCCGCGAGAGCTACATGCCGCTGTTCGTGGTGCTGCGTCCTGGCGTGACGCTCGACGACGCGATGAAGAAGAAGCTCGACGACGCGATCAAGACATCGCTGTCGCCGCGCTTCGTGCCCAACGACATCTTCCAGGTGTCCGAGATCCCGCGCACGCTCAGCGGCAAGAAGCAGGAGCTGCCGATCAAGAAGCTGCTGCTCGGCCAGCCTGTCGAGCGCGTGGTGAACAAGGAGGCGATGGCGAATCCGGCGAGTCTCGACTGGTTCGTCGAATTCGCGGCGCAGCGCGAGGCCGCCGCGACCGTGGCCGGCTAACCCAGCAGCTCGTAGAGCACCAGCTTCGTCTGCCGCCCGCGCAGTTCGACCTCTTCGATGCGGCGCGTGCGCAGGCGCCCGCGCAGCCCCGCGAAGGTGGTCGCCGAGATCAGCACGCGCGTGCCGAGCTCCTTGTTGATGCCTTCGATCCGGCTGGCCACGTTGATGGCATCGCCGAACGCGGTGTAGGTGAGGCGGTCGTTCGAACCCAGCACGCCGACCACGGCCACGCCGGTGTGGATGCCGATGCGCGTCTTGAACGCGAGCAGCCCGCGAGCCGCCCAGCGTGCGTTGAGCGCGTCGAGTTCGCCATGCAGGTCGAGCGCCGCCACGCAGGCCGCGTGCTCGGCGTCCGCCAGCTCGGTGGGCGCGCCCCACAGCACCATGATGCCGTCGCCGATGAACTTGTCGACCGTGCCGCCGTGCCGCGCGATGACCTGCGTGGCCACGTTGAAGTACTCGGTGAGCTGGTCGACCAGCACGTCGCTGTCGGTCGCCTCCGAGATGCGCGTGAAGCCTTCGACGTCGGTGAACATCACGGTGATGCTGCGCGGTCCGCCGTTCGGCGTGAGCGCATGGCCTTCGTCGATCAGCTGGTTCACCACGTCGACCGGCACGAACTTGCGGAACGCCTTCAAGCCGCGGGCCGAGTCATCCAGCGCCTGGTCGAGGTGCTGGATCTCGAGCACCCGGCTCTGCACGCGCGGCAGGTTGTCCAGGTCGAAGCGGCCGATGCGGCGCGCGATGCGCGACAGGTTCTCCACCGGCGTGGTGATCAGCTTCGACAGCCGCAGCGAGACCGCGAGGATGAGGGCCAGCGACACCAGCACCAGTCCCAGTGACCACAGCACGGCACGCCGCAGGCCGCCGAGAATCCTGTCCTCCGGCACCCAGCTGATCAGGCGCCATCCGGTCGATGGAATGCGCGACGCCTGCACCAGGTAGCGCCGCCCCTCGTGGTCGAGCCCGAAGCCGGTGCTGGCCGTGCCGCGGGCACTGCCATCGGCCAGCATGCGCGCATGGATCGCACCGAGCACGCCGGTGGCCGGTGCGTCGAGTGTCTGCACGTTGCCCGGCACGTCGCTGCGTGCCAGCACCTGGTGCTGGGCGCTCAGCAGTGCGCTGTCGCCATAGCCGGCGCGGCTGAACTGGCGCACGAACTCCGAGAGCCTCCCGAGCGTCACGTCGCCTGCGGCCACCAGCGACTGCGAGCGCCCGGTGGCGTCGCGCCGCAGCGCCGGCATGGCATAGGTCACGCCGAGCTCCTGCGCCGCGGCGAACACATAGGGCGGGGTCCACACGGCGGCACCTTTCTTCGCCAGCGCGCTGTGAAACCAGCCGCGCTCGCGTGGGTCGTAGCGGGTGCGAAGCGCCTCGATGCGCTCGGTGCGAAAGCGTTGCTGCGTGTCGCTCGTGTCGTCCGGCAGCGGCTTGTATTCCCAGGTCTCGGTGGTGCCGTCGGCATCCACCGCGATGTGGCGCACGGCCGGCGTCGGGTGGCGCGTCACCATCAGCATGCGGCCGTCGATGTCCGCCACGTACACGCTGTCGAGTTCGGGCGACTGCTGGAGCAGGGTCCAGAGCAGCTCGCCGGTCTGCCCGGACTCTTCACCGGCGGTGCGCAGGCTGGGAGATTCGCCGATCGCCTGCACCACCGACGCGGCTTTCGCCAGGTAGTCGATGGTCTTGTCTTCGATGCGCGCGTGATCGGCCTGGTGCGCCGACTCGCCGATGGTCGACACCAGCCGCTGCGAACCCCAGTAGCCCAGCGCCACGAGCAGCAGCGACTCCACCAGCACCACCACCGTGATGATGGTCCCCACATCGACGCGAAACCGGCGCAGGCGCGGCGCGGTGGGGGTGGATCGGGGCTCGGCGGGCATGGGTCGCTGCGGTCGGTGCAGCGGCGACTTTACCGGCCGCGGCCGTCCGGGCGAACCCTCAGCGTGCCGGCGTCGGCGCCATCAGCAGCAGGAAGCCGGCAGCGCCTGGCGGTGCAGGCGCTGCCGGCATTGCCGGCACAGCAGGCCGTTTGCCTTTGGCCGCCAGCGTGATCTGCACCAGGCTGCGCTGGCCGTCGAGCCCTTCCGCTTCGATGCGCAGATCGACCATGCCGGCACCGGCCAGTTGCGCCCGCGCCGGCGCGATCGGGATGGCACAGGCGTGGTAGCCCGCCATCCGGCTGCCGCAGGCGACGCGGTCCGCCACCCGGCTACCCTGCGCGTCAGAGCGCGACAGCGTCGTCACGTTGACATGCTGCAGCGCGTCGGTGGCCATGAACGTGAGCGTGGCCCAGTCGGCCCGGTCGTCGGGCCCGGAGAGGCCGCGCGGCGAAATGTCGAACACCACGAAAGGCGCGTCGTTGCGGAGGTAGACCACTTCCGCCGGGTCGATGCCCAGCGGCGATCGCTGCGGCGCCTTCCTTCCGGCCACCGCGAAGGGGGCGGCGATCGATAGCGCCAGTGCGAGTGCGGTGGTGATGCGCAGCATGCTGTGTGCCTCCGGGTTCGGTGGGTTGCAGTGTCCGCCTCTGCACGCGCGTTGTCTTGAGGGTGCACCCGGGGTGCACAATGGCCGAACATGCAGCGGCTTTTCGTTCTCATCGTCTCGATCGGCTTCGGCGCCGTCGCCGGCGCGCAGGTGATCCGCTGCGTCGACCCTGCCGGCAACGTGAGCTACACCGACCAGCGCTGCCCTGCCAACACGCGCCAGGCCGAGCAGGTTCTGGGGCCGGAGGCCACCGCGCCGCAGCCGGCGCCGCGCGAGGCGCCGCGCGCGGTGGCGCCGGCAGCGCGCGAGTCGGCCCAAGCCGTCGCGCCGGCGCCGCCGCCCCCGGTTCCAGGCGGCCCGATCGTCATCGATCCGCGCGGCACCGAACTCGCCGAACAGCAGCAGCGCGATCTGGCGCGCCAGCGCGCTTCGGAATATGCCGGCGACGACGCGCTCTATCCCTACCCGGGTTACCGCCGGCCGCCGGGCCGGCCGCGCGACATGCGGCCGCAAATCAGGAACTGCGATGCCGGCGGCTGCCAGGACACCCAGGGCAACCGGTACGACAACGCCGGTCGGCTCAACAGCTACCGTGGCCTCGACGGCCGAAACTGCCAGCCGGTGGGCACCACCGTGGTCTGCCGCTGAGCGGCACCGCTATTTGCGGCAGTCGCCACCGACGGACACCGAGCCGTCCCTGCATTCGGTCAACAGGGGAGCGTCGCGCGCACGCGGGCGTGGCGCCGCCGCGTTGGCGGGCGCCAAAGCGCCGCCTTCGCGCTGGTAGAGGATTTTCTTGCTGCCGAGATCGCAGGTGCCCACCACCTGACCATCGGCTTGCGCCTGCGCATCGACCGTGGTCACCGTGAACCGGGTCGCGCCGGATGCCGCGATCCTGGCCTCGATCCCGGTACGCAAGCTCTCGCAGTTGTCGGCAGCGCAGGCGCTTGCGGCGGACATGCCGGCAGCGATGAGGATCCATTGCAGTCTGGTCATGGGGCCAGTCTAGGACCGCCTCGGTGCATTGCCGCGTAACAAACCATGAGGGTTGTGAGCGCGTGCGCGACCTCATCGCACCGACATCCGCGCCCGTCAGCGCACCGGCGCGTCGGCCTGTGCCTGGAGCCATTTCGTGAAGCGGGTCAACAGCGGCCTCTCGTCGCCCCGCTCCGGCGTCACGAGGTAATAGTTGCGCTCGCCCGACAACGGGCGCGCGCAGGCCACGACAAGATCGCCGCGCGCGAGTTCGTCGGCCACCAGCATGGTCGGCATCAGCGCCACGCCGAGGCCGTGCGTGGCGGCGGTGGCCAGCATCGAGAACAGCTCGTAGCGCGGCCCGCCGCGCGCGTTGGGGGCATCGACGCGTTGCGCGTCGAACCATTGGCGCCAGGCATCGGGGCGGGTGCTCTGCTGCAAGAGCGGCAGCTTGGCGATGGCGGCCGCCGTCGCCGCTTTCCCGGGCGCGAGCAGCGCGGGGCTGCACACCGGCACCACGTCCTCGTGCATCAGCAGCAACGCGCGCGTGCCGGCCCAGTTGGCGACCTGCGCGGGGGTGCCGGCGTAAAGCGCTGCGTCGAACTCGGCGTCGGCGAACAGGAAGGGGCGGGTGCGTGTCTCGATGTGCACCGTCACGTCCGGCCGCAGCGCAGCGAACGAGGGGAGGCGCGGGATCAGCCAGCGCGTCGCGAAGGTGGGCACGGCGGCCAGTGCGAGCGAGCCGCCTTCGCCCTGGTGCGACATCGCGTCGAGTGTGTCGCGCTCCATCGCTTCGAGACGTCGGGTGATCTGGCGTGCGTAGGCTGCGCCGCTCGCAGTCAGCGCCACGCCATGCCGCGTGCGGCGGAACAGCGTGACGCCGAGAAACGCTTCGAGCGTGCCGATCTGGCGCGACACGGCGCTCTGGGTGACGCTGAGCTCCTGCGCAGCACGCGTGTAGCTTTCGTGGCGCGCTGCGGCATCGAAGCAGATCAGCGTTTGAAGCGG
>SEGN01000255.1 GCA_004211245.1 Variovorax sp. | reverse complement strand
ATCGCGTTGACCAGCGCGTAGAGCTGGGCCTGGCTGAAGCGCGTGTCCGGCAGGTGCAGTGCGTCGATGCCCGCCATGAGATCGCCGAACACGCTGCCCTGCCCGCAACCGGTGGTGACGACCCTCTTGGCGGTGCGCTGCTCGATGCGGTCGATCCCGGCGTGGGTCCTGACGGCGGCGGCGCCGACCTCCCAGTCGACCGTGATCGACTCGACGTCGGCGGCAGACTCGATCAGCCGCTGATTGAGCAGGTAGCCCAGCACCAGCAACTCGGGTTGGGCGCCCAGCGTCATGAGCGTGACGAGTTCGCGCCGGTCGACGTACACGGTGAGATCGCGCTCGGCCGGAATCGACACGGTGCTGCGCGCGCCGTGCTCGTCGACCACCGGGATCTCGCGCGTGAGCGCCGCGCGGGCGGCCGTCAGGCGCGGCAGCGTCACTGCTTGGGTGTGGGGTTCGTGGCGGCCGCCGGTTGCGACGTGCTGGGAGGCGACGCGGCCGTGGTCGCTGGCGAATGCGCGCCGGAAGCCTCGATCGGCTTGGCCGGCTCGGCGGCGGCATAGACGAACGGGCCCGGGTCGGCGCAGGGCGGCGTGGCGGTGGCCGTCGGAACCGGCTTGCCGGCCGCGGTGGCGCTGGCACGGTACTTGGCCGCCACCTGGTCCTGCGCCATGCAGAGCTTGTAGCCGTCGGACTTGGCGGCCCACGCCGTGCGGGCCGTGGTTTCGGCCGCCTTGGCCTTCGCTTCCGGGCTCGGCGCCGGCAGCTTGGCGAACGCGGTGGCGCACAACGCGGCCAGCGCGCAGGCGATCAACGGAGCTTGCTTGTTCATGTCGTTTGTCCTTCCGCAGGAACCGGACGTCCGGCCACAGGTTGGGCGGAGCGCTGCACCGGGATCTTGCCGGCCGCGATGTCGTCGTACCAGAGCTCATGATGCTCCCTGGCCCAGGTCTCGTCGACGTAACCGGTTCGCATGGCCTTGTAGGCGCCCTGCATGCCGAGCGTGCCGATGTAGATGTGGCCCAGGATCATCGCCATCATGAGGAGCGTGGCGACGGCATGGACCATGTGCGCGATCTGCATGTCGCCGCGCAGGTAGGCCATGCCCGGGATCAGCTTGTCGAGGAACAGGCCGGACGCGATCACGATGCTGCCGAGGAACAGCACGCCGCCCCAGAACACGACCTTCTCGCCGGCGTTGAAGCGGTGCGACGGGACTTCCTTGCCGCCGAACAGACCGCCCGCGCGCACGAGCCATTTCAGGTCATCGGCACTCGGCCAGTTGCTGCGGATGAAAGTGACGATCATGAAGATCGTCGTCACCACGAACAGCGGCCCCATGAAGTTGTGGATGTTCTTCAAGGCGTAGCTGAGCCAGCCGAACAGCGCACCGCCCATGATCGGCAGCAGGAAGAATTTGCCGAAGGCCATCACGATGCCGCTGATCGCGAGCGTGACGAAGGCGATCGCGTTCGACCAATGCGTGGCGCGCTCGAACGGCGTGAAACGCTCGATCTTGCGGCCCGTTTCGGGGCCGTGCAGCTTGATCGAGCCGCGCGCAAAGTAGAAGATCGCCAGCGCGAGCAGCGTGACGAACAGCAGCGCCGCGCCGTACGGAATGATCCAGTCGTTGCGCACCTGGCGCCAGGCCTCGCCGGCGTTGGTGAGCCGCGAGCCCGGGTATTTCACGAACGGCTGGATCAGGTTCCCTGCCTCCGGTGCTTCGCGCAGCGGCAGGCTGCTGTAGCCGGTGACACCGCGGCTCACGTCACGCCACATCGGCGCGTTGTTGCCGGGCTGCACCTTGTTGCGCTCGCCGTTCGACTGGTTGAGGTAGTTCGGGTCGGCGCTGGCTTCGGGTTTGACCTCGAAGATGTTCTGGCTCTGAATCCCGCCCGATGCGGGCGCAGGTGCGGCGGACGGGGCCGGCGCGGGCTGGGCCACGGCGGCGCCGAAACCGAGCATGGCGGTCATCACGAAGGCGGAGAGCACTCTGGACATGCGGTGGTCTCCGGCTCAGTCTTTGTTGTACTCGTTCTGGCCGTTCTGCGCGCGGCTCTTGAGTTCCTGTTGCCAGGCCGTCTTGTCGCCGACCTTCCAACCGGGTGCGGTGAACACGGTGCCGGTATTGGCCTGCGTTCCGGTGCCGGTCCAGGGTGCCGCATCGAACTTCACGCCTTCCGCATTGGTCTGCGGCTTCTCGGTGCAGGCGACCAGACAAGCCAGTGCGGCCACCGCAACCAACGTGCCGGCGCGGCTCACCGCTTGACTCCCTCGGCCGGCGGGTTGCCGGCCTGCTTCGAACCGTAGGCCGTGCCCCAGCCCCACACTTCGGCGCCCTTGCCGCGCTGGACCACGCGGGTGCGGAAGATGTCGGCCACCACATCGCCGTCGCCGGCGAGCAGCGCCTTGGTCGAGCACATTTCGGCGCAGGCCGGCAGCTTCCCCTCGGCCAGGCGGTTGCGCCCGTACTTCTCGAATTCGGCCTCCGAGCCGTTGGCCTCCGGGCCGCCGGCGCAGAAGGTGCACTTGTCCATCTTGCCGCGCACACCGAAGGTGCCTTGCGCCGGAAACTGCGGCGCACCGAACGGGCAGGCGTAGGAACAGTAGCCGCAGCCGATGCACACGTCCTTGTCGTGCAGCACCACACCCTCTTCGGTGCGATAGAAGCACTGCACCGGGCACACCGCCATGCAGGGTGCGTCGGAGCAATGCATGCAGGCCACCGAGATCGACTTCTCGCCCGGCACCCCGTCGTTGAGCGTGACCACGCGGCGCCGGTTCACGCCCCACGGCACCTCGTTCTCGTTCTTGCAGGCCGTGACGCAGCCGTTGCACTCGATGCAGCGCTCGCTGTCACAGACGAATTTCATGCGTGCCATGGTTTATGCCTTCTCGACGTTGCAGACCGTGGTCTTGGTTTCTTGCATCATGGTCACGCTGTCGTAGCCATACGTGGTGCCGGTGTTGATGGCTTCGCCGCGAACGATCGGGGCGGCACCCTTCGGGTAGTGCGGCAGCATGTCCACGCCCTGCCAGTGGCCCGAGAAGTGGAACGGCATGAACACCGTGTCGGGGCCGACGCGCTCGGTCACCATGGCCTGCACATTGAGCTTTGCGCCGGTCGGTGTGTGCACCCAGGCACGCTCGCCATTGCGGATGCCCTTCTCGGCCGCGACCTTGGGGTTGATCTCGATGAACATCTCCTGCTGCAGCTCGGCCAGCCAGGGATTGGAGCGGGTTTCCTCGCCGCCGCCTTCGTACTCGACCAGGCGCCCCGAGGTCATGACGTAGGGGAACTTCTCGGCCACCTTGTCGGCGATGTTCTTCTGCTGCACGCTCTTGTAGAGCGTCGGCAGCCGCCAGAAGGTCGCCATGTCGTTGTGCGTCGGGTACTTGGCCATGAGGTCGGGCCGGTTGCCGTAGAGCGGTTCTCGATGCTGCGGAATCGGGTCCGGAAAGTTCCAGACCAGCGCGCGCGCCTTGGCATTGCCGAACGGGTGGCAGCCGTGGTTCTTCATGAACACGCGGATCATGCCGCCCGAGCTGTCGGTCTTCCAGTTCTTGCCTTCGGCTTTCGGCTTCTCGGCCTCGGTGAGTTCGTCCCACCAGCCGAGCTTCTTGAGCAACAGGTGATCGAGCTCCGGGTAGCCGGTGGTGATGTCGGCACCGACCGAATGCGAGCCGTCTTCGGCCAGCAGGTTCTGGCCGTCGCGCTCCACGCCGAAGTTGGCGCGGAAGTTGCCGCCGCCTTCCATCACGTGCTTGCTGGTGTCGTAGAGGTTGGGCGAGCCCGGGTGCTTGAGCTCGGGCGTCCCGTAGCAGGGCCACGGGAGACCGAAGTAGTCGCCCGCGATGTCGTAGCCGTTGACCTTGTCCTTGAGCGGCCCCTTGGCCTTGAGCGTGCCCACGTCGAAGGCGGCCATGTTGCGCATGTGGGCCTGCAGGCGCTCCGGGCTCTGTCCGGTGTAGCCGGCAGCCCAGCAGCTCTTGTTGATCTCGCGCAGGATGTCCTCGGGCACGGGCTCGTCCATGCCCTTGACCTTCTGCATCTTGTAGTTCTTGACCAGCTCCGCGCCGAAGCCGAGCTTCTGGGCGAACTGGTACATCAGCATGTGGTCGCTGCGGCTTTCCCACAGCGGCTCGATGACCTTCTCGCGCCACTGGATGGAGCGGTTGGACGCCGTGACCGACCCGCTGGTCTCGAACTGCGTGCAGGCCGGCAGCAGGTACACGGCACGGTTCGGGTTCAGGTCGCCCGCCGCGCCGGGCATGGCCGCCATCGCCGCCGTGGCCGAAGGATACGGGTCGACCACCACCAGCAGGTCGAGCTTGTCCATCGCCTTCTTCATCTCGAGACCGCGCGTCTGCGAGTTGGGCGCATGGCCCCAGTAGACAACGCCGCGCAGGTTCGAGTCCTGGTCGATCAGTTCGTTCTTCTCGAGCACGCCGTCGATCCAGCGCGACACCGTGATGCCGGGCTTGGTCATCATCGCGGGCGACGCGAAGCGGCCCTTGATCCAGTCGTAGTCGACGCCCCACACCGCCGCGAAATGCCGCCACGAGCCTTCGACCAGGCCGTAGTA